>JADFYX010000409.1 GCA_015232795.1 Magnetococcales bacterium | reverse complement strand
AGCAAAAAAAAGCCATCTGCTTATCTTGTTTTAGACCCAAACCATTTTCAAAGAGCTTTCCAAGATTATACTGAGCATTTGACTCTTCTTGATCAGCAGCAGACTCATACCATTTTGCTGCCTCTTCATAGTCAACCTTAACCCCAACCCCATTATTATAGATAAGCCCTAAACAGTTTTTGGCCTTGGGGTGATCCTGCTTTGCTGCCTTGGTAAACCAGTAGATAGCCTCCTCATTATCTTGCCCTACACCAACCCCTTTTTCATATAACAACCCCATAGTGTATTGGGCTGTGGCATCACCTTGTTTTGCAGCCTTTAAATACCAAAATGCAGAACTCTTATAATCAAGCTCTTGGGCAATTTCATTAGCAAATATTTTACCCAGACTAAGTTGTGCAGCAACGGCCCCTCCCTCTGCTGCCTGTTTATAATACTGGATGGCGGTTTGCAGGTTTTTGTCAACACCTTTACCGTTTTCAAAACATGCGCCAAGACAATATTGTGCGTTTGCTTCCCCTTGATTGGCAGCCTCTTTATACCATGCAACAGCCTCGGTATAATTCTCCTCGACCCCTAATCCAGATTCATACATACATCCCAAATTATATTGAGAGTTTACCTCTCCCTGTTTTGCAGCTTGACTATACCATTTGGCAGACTCTTCATAATCGTTAGGAGTACCAATACCCTTTGCATAACACACCCCAAGATTAAATTGAGCTTCAACCATGCCCTGCTTTGCTGCTTGTTCATACCAGTTGAGGGACTCTACCGGGTCAGCTTCAATGCCGATCCCCTTTCCATAAATAACAGCAAGATTATACTGGGCTAAAGGTTCTCCATTTTGCGCTGCTTTGCTACACCAGAAAAATGCTTTATTGGGATTGATGGAGACACCAAGCCCTTGGGCATACATAATGCTTAAATTATATTGGGCTTGGGGATTATCTAGTTTTGCAGCTTTTTGGTAGAATTTAAAAGCTTTTTTATGGTTGTTTTGCTGGCTGTATTGCAGGCCACGTCTGAAATAGTTACTACTTGCCTCTTTAGCATCTGCTAATCCTAATACTCTTTTTAGCCATAAAAACATAAAAAGACTCCAGCTATCCCCACTCTATTTAAACCTGAATTCGGCAGTGGCCACACACTACCAACTGCCAAATCTAGGAAAATCGACCTTTGGCTATTACCTGCAAAATAGCCTTTCCATATTTTTTCTGCTTGTTGGCCCCTATGCCAAAAACATTGCCCAACTCTCTATTGTTCCTAGGTTTAATCTCAACCAAGCTATCCAATGTTTTATCTGAAAAAATCATATAAGCAGGTATACCCTGTTTATTGGCAAGATTTAGTCGCATAGCACGAAGTTCATCCCATAGAGGTTGGGAACTACCAGAAACTGTAGGAGCTTTTTTTCTCGTCCTGCTTTTAGGGCTGGCAATATCCTTGGTTTTGCTGCTAAAAGCATGTTTTACATTTTTGCGAAATGCAATTTGTACCTCACCCCGCAGAATCTCCCGGCTTTTTTCAGTTAACCGTAAACCGCCATGGCCTTCATAATCTACAGCCAGATAACCAGCACCTGTTAACTGCCGAAAGATAGATCGCCAGACAGCCCGGCTATGTTCTTTACCAATGCCAAAGGTGCTTATATTCTTGTGGCCAAAGTTAATTATTCTATCGTTTAACACACCTAGTAGCACATCTATTAAATAAACAACACCAAAACGTTGATCGGTTCTATAGACACAAGAGAGAGCTTTTTGAGCTGCCTCCAAACCATCCCAGGTATCTACTTTTGTTAAACAGTTATCGCAATTGCCACAGTTGGAACTTGGGTGCTGATCACCAAAATAGTGCATTAACGCTTGGCGTCGGCAAGATGGTAGTTCACAAAAGTTGATAATTGCTGCAAGCTTACGTCGCTCTACCTGTTTTACCTGCTCTGCGGCAGAAGATTGATCTATAAAACTATTTAGCATGGCGATATCATCCATGCCGAAGGTTAAAAAAGCGTTAGAAGGCAGACCATCACGTCCAGCACGTCCGGTCTCTTGATAATAAGATTCTAAATTTTTCGGCAGATCAAGATGGGCCACAAAACGGACATCTGGTTTATCTATACCCATACCAAAGGCGATAGTTGCAACAATAACAATGCCATCCTCTCGTAAAAAACGGTCTTGGTGCTCCTGCCGGGTACCTTTATCCATACCAGCATGATAGGGCAGCGCGTTCCAGCCTTTTGTCACCAACCAATCTGCCGTATCCTCTACTCTTTTACGCGACAGACAATAGACAATGCCAGACTCCCCATCATGTTCAGCATTAATAAATTTTAATAACTGCTGTTTTGGACTATCCTTTGGCATAACATGGTAACGAATATTGGGTCTGTCAAAACCCGCGACAAACATGCTGGCTTTTTGTAAATCCAGCCTTTTAACAATCTCGTTGCGGGTTGGTTCGTCTGCGGTAGCAGTTAAGGCGATACGAGGTATATTGGGAAAACGTGTGGATAAAATTGACAACCCCAGATAATGGGGTCTGAAAT
>JADFYX010000408.1 GCA_015232795.1 Magnetococcales bacterium | reverse complement strand
GTTTCGACATGGTGTGGGAGGTGAATTTGGGGCGTTCGCAGTAGGGTTTCATTTTTTCACAAGCTCTCACTCCTACAAATAACACATCTAACTCATTGCAATTTTAATATACAATCACTCACCCCGACTACGCTGCACCTCATAAAGAGCAACTCCTGCTGCTACAGATACGTTTAGGGAGCCTACTCCTCCGGTTATGGGTATGGAGACTAAGCTATCGCAGTGGTCGCGGGTTAGACGGCGCAGACCTTTGCCTTCTCCTCCCATTACCAGTGCCACCGCCCCTTTTAAGGATGCCTTATTGATCTCTTGGGCCTCCTCCCCTGCAAGACCTATTATCTGTACACCGTGCTCTTTTAGTTCATCTATGGATCTGGTTAAGTTGGTAACACGCACCACATCCAACCGCTCAACAGCACCAGCAGAGGCCTTTGCTGCTACTGCTGATAAAGCAGCAGAGCGATCTTTTGGTAGAATCACGGCTATTGCGCCAAAAGATTCTGCCGAGCGGATAATCGCACCTAAATTATGGGGATCTTCTACCCCATCAAGAAGAACCAACAGAGCCTTGGGATTGCCAATAACCTTGGCAATAATTTGCTTAAATGTCGGCTGTTTGCGTATACCTGCACGGGCTATTACCCCTTGATGGGCAAGACCGCCACTCATGCCATCCAATGTTTGCCGATCGACAAAACGGGTTCTTAACCCCTGGGCACGAGCTTTTTCTACTATATCTTGTATACGCTTACCCCCTGCCCCTTTTGCTATCGCCAGATATTCCACCGGACGGTTGGCATCATCAAAGAGAGCCTTAACTGGGTTAACACCGATAACCATTCCAGTATCTTCAGCCACGGGTTGACTGGAAACATTAGCAGGTGGTTTTTTATCATACTCCTTTTTCCAGGTGTCTCTCTTTTTGGGTTGAAACTCCTTAGGAGCTTTTTTACTCAATTCACTGCGTGAAGCATCTCGCTTTTTACCTCTAGTATCACTCTTTATTGATGCCGCACGGCGTGCGCTTTTTTTAATCAATTTCTTCTCCATGTGGTGCCTTCTTTGGAATCCAAAACAGTAATTCCACTAGAAGCCAGTTCATCCCGAATCCGATCGGACTCAGCAAAATTTTTATCTTTTCGTGCCACAGATCTTCTGTTTATCAATGCCTCTATCTGCTCTGTAGAAAGGCCAGCTTCTTTATCTCCATCATCTTGATTGTCTACATTAGTTAAATTAACCTCGGGAGCAAACTGAAAATGGTCCAGAGGGTCAAATTGGGCCAAACCTAATATTGTTCCTAAGCCTCGCAGCACTTCCACATGGTGCAAAACTTGAGATCTTTTCTCTTCACTATCCGGCTTTAGCAAAACCAGATTGAGCTTTTTTGCCAACTCAAACAACACTGCAACAGCTTTTGGCGTGTTAAAATCATCATCCATGGCTGCATAAAATTTTTCAACGTCGGCTAACAGCGGTTTGCCAGCTTCGCTTTGGGGGGTAACAACTACACTAGCAGGCAGTGAAACAAGAATTTTTTTCGCTCCATCCAGTGCGCTATAGATACGATCCAATCCACCCCTTGCAGCATTAAGCAGCCCAAAAGAGAAATCCAAAGGCGAGCGGTAGTGATTATTGAGAATGAAAACCCGCAGTACCTCACCACGATAAGCCTTTAGAAGATCGCGAATTGTAAAAAAATTACCCAAACTTTTGGACATTTTTTCCCGTTCGCCTTGATCGGATACTACATTTACAAAGCCGTTATGGAGCCAATAGCGCACCCAATCATGACCAGATGCTCCTTCGGATTGCGCAATCTCATTCTCGTGGTGGGGAAAAATCAGATCTCGTCCACCACCATGAATATCAAATGATTCACCCAAATACTTGCTACTCATAGCCGAACACTCTATGTGCCAACCCGGACGGCCTGGACCCCAAGGAGAGGGCCATTGTGGCTCACCAGGCTTTGCCCCTTTCCAGAGAACAAAATCTAAGGGGTTTTGTTTCTGTTCATTGATATCCACCCGTGCGCCAGAGACCAAATCTGCTAGATTTTTTCCCGAAAGCAGACCATATTTTTTAAAACGGTCCACAGCATAATAGACATCACCACCACTTTCATAGGCTAAACCGTTGGCAATTAGTTTTTCAATCATGGACTGCATTTCTGACAGATGATCGGTAGCACGAGGCTCTATATCTGGGTCATCCATACCCAACTGACCCATATCTTCTTGAAAAGCTTTAATATACTTCTTGGTCAACTCACCAATAGAGATACTCAACTCGTTGGCGCGATTAATAATTTTATCATCAATATCGGTATAGTTACGCACATATGTCACCGCAAAACCTCTGGCCTTTAGATGACGAACGATGGTATCGAAAACAACCATAACCCGTGCATGACCTATATGGCTGTAGTCATAGACAGTAACACCGCAAACATAGATCCCTACCTTGCCTGCAACCAGAGTTTCTAGAGGCTCCTTTTTACGGCCCAGAGAGTTGAAAATTTGAATTGTCATACCAGTATACATTCCTTCAGAAATATTTTG
>JADFYX010000407.1 GCA_015232795.1 Magnetococcales bacterium | reverse complement strand
AAAAATGAAACCCTACTGCGAACGCCCCAAATTCACCCCCCGCACCATGTCGAAACGTGCCAAATTGGCTTACATAGTTCACTATGCGCACCAATTTGTCCCATTCCGCCATGTCACGGGGGATGTTTTGGGACGTTCTCGCTACGGGTTTCATTTTTTTACAAGCAATAAATTAAAAGCAAAAAAAACTTGGGCTTTACCTAAACCCACAAGGGAGATAATCTCCCTTATCCCATGATAATACAAGCTTTTTTATCTTGTTTGATTTATAAATTGAACAACTTAGAATTAATCCTTCTCTTCCCCAACAAATATCACCTCTAACTCCGGCCATACCGCTTGAACTGTTAGCAAGATTTTTCTTACTGCTTGTTCAACAGTTGTGCTATCAGCCTCTCCATTTTGCTCTATCTGTTCTTCAAAATGGGTCAGGGTTAGTTCTGTAGCTATGCCGGCAAGAGGCCACTCTCCGACATCATCTAGGTAACTTTTTGCCAACGCAAATGCCCAGTAGGGGGCATCTTGCCAGTTTTCCAGATAGGCTGTACTTCTCTCTTTTTGAATAGCAGGGCCGTTTTCAGTTACTATAGCCCATCTGGATTGTGGTGATTCTACATATGAGGCTAGCCATTCTGGTGGGTGGTCTTTGGCTATGGCTAACCAATATATTCGACGTTGGGCCGGGTTTGTCGGTTTGTTATCCATATATCCTTAATTTTCGGTTGCAATTAACTTTTCGGTGAAACTTTTGATGTTTTGTAACTCACGCTCCATCTCAGCAACAATCTGCTGGCTATATTTCCAGTTTTTACTGTTTTTTTCTGACTCTAGATATTCACAAAGTACTGACATAAATACAGCACCAATATTTGCGCTTGAGCCACGTAGTTCTTGAGTCTGTTCTGTTAATTCAACACGATTTTTATTGGCTAGATTTATCTTGATTTCATCAAGAAGGGTTTGCGTAGATGTTTGGTATAGCTCGACAAACTCCTTGATTACACTGATATCTTTGCCAAAATTATTGCCTATTCTGTCAAGTTCAATTGGTTTTTCTTCAGGTGGTCTTGTGTTAATCAACTCTGTGAGTTCTAACTTTGGAATCCACTCTTCTAACACCTCAGCAAGATGTTCTATTTGGATTGGTTTTGTAATAAAGCTGTCCATATCCGCATCTTTAATTTGACTCTCTTCACCATGTTCTATCCCTGCGGTCATGGCGATAATAGGTATGCGATTTCCATTTGTTTCTTTACTGCGGATGGTTTTAGCTGCTTGAAACCCATCCATTATCGGCATTTTACAATCCATTAAAATTAGTGAGCATGTTTCCGTTGCAGCTTGTACGGCATCTTTACCATTAGCAACAATATGTACAGTGTAACCTAAACGGTTAAGCTGCATTTGTACCATTTTTTGAATAATGGTGTTGTCTTCTGCTAGTAAGATAGATTTACCACTTTCTGACACCTGATCAGCTTCGCTTCCGCTTTGAGATATTGTTGTTTGCTGTGTCTCTGTGAGAGTGTCTGCTTGATTCTTATTAAAAATTGATAACAGACATTGTTGTAATTTAGGGCCGGACACAGGGCGGTTGAGATGGGTAACAAAACCAGCTTGAATTGCTTGAGTTAAACGTTTTTCATCTCTGGTTCTTGTTAGAAGTACCAGTTTGGTCGGTGGCAGAGTGGTGTCTTTGCTGATTGTACTGGCAAGTTCGGTGCTAAGATCTAGTTGGGTTGAGGAGATCAGAACCAAATCGCAAGGGTGGCCAATTTCTGCCTCGTGTTTTAAATATGCCACTGCTTCTTGAGCATTCTCAACAGCGGTACCTTTCATCTTCCACTCTAAAAGATGGTTTAAGGTAACTGTTTGGCTGATCTGGTGTGGATCAACAACCAATGCCTTGATTCCTTGCAGAAGGTTGTTTTTAACGATAATTTTCGAGTTGGTATTGCTTTGCGAGGCCCGTGTCAATGGGACTGTAAACCAGAAGGTAGATCCTTTCCCCTTTTTACTGCTAAAGCCTATCTCTCCCCCCATTAGCTCCACTAAACGGCTGGCAATGGATAGGCCAAGTCCGGTTCCGCCAAAGCTGCGACTCCGTGAGCCATCTACTTGAGTGAAAGGTTGAAAAAGACGGTGTCGAGCTGATTTGGGAATACCAATACCGGTATCGGTAACTGAAAAACGGACAAGAATTCGGGATTTGGTTTTTTCTTCAAGACTGGCACTGATAAAAATACGCCCTTTTTTGGTAAACTTAACTGCATTACCTGCCAGATTAAGTAGAGCCTGACGTAAACGAGCAGGATCACCCCGCAGTGAGGAACGAATTTTGTCAGATGTGTGGTGGTCAATAACCAGTCCTTTTTTCTGAGCTTGGGATCCAAGTAGCTCTGCCACCTCAGAAACAATTTTGCCCGGCAGAAAGTCCACAGACTGAATATCAAGTTTTCCCCCTTCTAAGCGAGAAAAATCTAGGATATCGTTAACAACTATAAGAAGGGCTTGGGCCGATTCTCTAGCGGTATTGGACATATCTTTCTGTTCTTTATTAAGCT
>JADFYX010000406.1 GCA_015232795.1 Magnetococcales bacterium | reverse complement strand
AAGACTTTCCCCTGATATGCCAGGTGAATCAATAGCTTGCGTCAGGTGCGTGGCGACAACTGCCGAATCTAGGTTTACTTATATGATGTTGCTATTTGTTATTGGGCATCAGAAGATCATGAAGCTCTTCTGCGCTAAGATTGCCATGGTTACAGCTAGAAATTCCTGCTGGTGGGGGCATTTTATTTTCGTTGATCAGTTTGATGTTGCGTTCCCAAACCCGTAATTTTACTTCAAGAAGATTTTCGTTAAACGGTTTATTTATTAAATCATCCCCACCAGAGTCAAGACACATGACCAATTCATGATCATCGTTAGAGCTGGTAAAAAATATAATTGGGACAAATTTATCTTCGGTTTTTGCAATATCTTTTAGTATGGGTGCCACTTCACAACCGCTCATCTCTGGCATATGGACATCTAAGAGCACCAAATCTGGCATAACATCTTCAAACATGGCGATGCCTTCGTGTGGACCAGAAGCAAGAAAAACCTTGTGTCCAGACGGCTTCAACACCTCTTTTATAAGGATATGAAAAATCCGATCATCATCAATCAACAAGATTTTCATGATAAACCCCATACGATATACACCATAATTTGACCATTATCATGTAATTTGCAAATAAGTTCAAGCTTCTACAGTAAATAAGTGATATTAGCCCTCTTTAAAATGTGGACAAGAACCGTCATTGTTGAGAAAATCTTGGGTATATATAGATTGACATTGCGCTAAATTTTCGCATTTGGCCCCATCACGACAGGCAACCCCAACCTTGGGACGACCCACCTGTTTTTTGGCAATAGCCAACTGGCTTTCACGCAGACACTCCACACAACCGGTGGAATCAGGATGCCAAGGAAGAGCGTGGCGAATACAGAACCCCTTAGTAGTGGAGGAGGTATTCTTTTCCCGGTTCACTGGGCCTCTTCAAAAGAGATTCTAGGGTCTATCCAGACGTAGGTTAAATCGGTCAACAGTTTGCTTAACAGACCCAGTATGGTATAAAAATAGAGGGTTGCCATAACCACCGGATAATCCCGATTGATAACCGATTCATACCCCAACAGCCCTAAACCATCTAAGCTGAAAATAGTCTCTATCAACAAACTACCGCTGAAAAAAGCCGCGACAAAAGAGCTGGGAAAACCTGTCACCAGGGGAATCATGGCATTACGAAAAATATGCCGGTAGAGAACCGCCCCCTCTGACAACCCTTTGGCTCTGGCGGTTAAAACATACTGTTTGGATATCTCTTCCAAAAAGCTATTTTTGGTCAACATGGTCATAATCGCAAAAGAGCCGACCACCGATGCGGTAATTGGCAGCACCATATGCCAGAGATAATCGGTAATTTTCGCACTCCAAGAAAGAGTATCCCAACCATCAGATACAATTCCTCGCATGGGAAAGATATCCCAAAAACTTCCCCCGCCAAATAGCACTATCAACAACACACCCAAGACAAAACCTGGTATGGAATAACCCGCAAGAATAAGGGTTGAGGTTACGGTATCAAATTTGCTGCCATGGTGTACCGCTTTTCTTATGCCCAGGGGAATACTCACCAGATAGGTGAGAAAAAATGTCCACATGCCCAAAGAGATAGAGACGGGAAGTTTGTCTATAACAAGATCTACAACCCGGCGATGGTGATAGTAGGATTCGCCAAAATCAAAACGGAGATAGTTACTGAGCATAATAACAAACCGCTCAGGGGCTGGCTTATCAAAACCATAGAGCTTCTGTAACTCGGCTATCTGCTCACTGTCCAGACCTTTGCTACCCCGATAGCTGGAAAAAGCTCCACTTCCAGTGGCATCCCCTCCTCCGACCATGTTCTCTTTTTCCATCAAAGAGATCATTCGCTCCACAGGTCCACCGGGTACAAACTGCAATACCAAAAATGTCACCAGCATAACACCCAGCAGGGTGGGAATCATTAATAACAGACGCCGTAATATATAAGAAGCCATATATTTACACTCTCATATGGGAGCTTTAACCCCAGACCCACTTAGTAAGTTGTATTTTACCTAAATACTATTTCTTAATCCACCAACTCCACAATCGACTATGGGCAGAATAGTACAGTGGCATCTGTTTTGGACGGTTAAATTTATCCCAAAAAGCGATACGGTGGGTATTTAAATACCAGTTGGGAATTAAATAGTGACCAGCAAGTAAAACCCTATCCAATGCCCTGCACGCTGTAACCAACTCCTTACGTGATTTGGAATAGGTAATCTTATCAACCAAAGCATCAACTACAGGATCTTTAATACCAATATAGTTCCTGCTACCCTTTTTATCAGCACTGGCAGAACTCCACATATCCCACTGTTCATTACCAGGAGATTGGGATTGACCAAACACGTGAACTGTCATATCAAAGTCAAAATCATCATCATTCCCGACATACTCTGCAGTCCTGTCCGGACAACCTTTAACATCACAAAACCTGCAATCATGTGATTTATCCGAAAAATGGGAACTATTTTGGTATAAAGAACTTGAATTGTATTCAGGATATTTTCTTTCCTCTAATTCATAATTTAATATAT
>JADFYX010000405.1 GCA_015232795.1 Magnetococcales bacterium | reverse complement strand
ATAAAGCTATAATAGTAAGAACAACTTGGTCAATGTGAATTATTGTCGATATGGTTTGCCAATGTATTTTGTAGCAATTTTACTCCTCTGGTTTTTTAATTTTCCGTTCTACAAGTCGGTAATAGCTATAGCCAAATATTGATCCTACAACCAGCCCAAGGGCGGCAGCAGTGAGGGTGGGAGTCTCTTTTACCACTAGGGCTGTAAAGACTAGAGGTATTAAATATGCAAACACCTTGTTGAACGAAGGTAGTTTTTTGTTTTCACTCATTTTACACCTCAATTACATACCCAGATTTATGTAAAATTATTATATTGCAATCTATTTCAGGTATCTACTAACACCATGGTTTTTTTGTTTATAGATTTGTGGGGTGATCTATTCAGGAGCTTGGTGTTAAGTTTAAAATTGTATTAAATTCAACATTAAAATCCGCTCTCTTTCATAAAAACAGCCATTGCCATTTTCCATATATTGGAGAGCATACTGGATTCATTGCCTTTAATTACAACTGTGCCTCGCATAATAAATTTATTATTTTTAACTTTTTTAAAGGGGATCAGCTCCACCCGGTATAGTGAGATGCTGGGAACTGGTTGTCCCTGTTTGTTGAGTTTAACTGATATTTTTCCACCATTGGTGGAGGCCAATGAAGGTTCATCAAGAAGATCTGATGGTACTGTGGCAATTTTACTTATCCAGCACTTTATGGGTGGTAAATCCGTACCTTCAGGATAAAAGTTGGCATTTGCCCCCATATGGATAAGGCTAAAATCCACATCTTTTATATAGGATACCACCTTGAAATATTGTAAATTGGCTAACTCAAGCAGTTGGGTATGTTCTTCTACCCACTCGCCAACTTGCAGATTTTCATTTATTGAGACCACCTTGCCATATATTGGCGAGATAACATTTAGTTTTTCCTTTTGTTGGAGAAGCCCCTCATATTGACTTAAATCCGCAGCATATTCGCTTTTTAGCACCTGTCTTTGATCTTTAAATTCCTGGCTTATTTCACCGTTGTCTAATTTGAATTTTGATAAATTACGTTTTAAACGGGAACGGTTAATGAGTTGTTCTAGTTTGGGGGAGTTCAACTCAATCAAAAGATGTTCTTGCCATACAGTATCACCATTTGCCACGTGCACTGCTTTGATTTGAGCAGGCATGGGAGCATATAAAATGGTGTGATCATCACGACGTAAGAGGGCAGGGGCATCTATTTTTGTGCTAAAGGGTAAAATAAACAGGGTGATGGACCCTATAAACAGAGTTGCAAAACCAATTGTATGGATATTCCAGCGTAGTTTCACTCGAGGCCCCCGCCATATTCGCAGCTCTTTGATAATCGGCAAGGCGATAAACCAACCGATTTCAACAGCCATGAGTATGATTCCTAATAATTTAAAAAAGAAAATATAGACAACCAGCGCAATGCCGATCATCAGAAAAAAACGGTATATCCAGGTAAAATAGGCAAACAGTATCAAAAATTTATGCTTATCATACAGATATAGTTCGGGTGGCGTTTCATCTAAACCAAATAGAGCCTCCCGCAGATACCAACGTCCAAGGTTGGCTGCCCGTTCATGGAGGTTGGCAATGTTTAACCAATCTGAAAGAAGATAATAGCCGTCCAGACGCAAAAGCGGGCTTAAATTTAGTAGCAGAGTTGAGGTAAAGCTGATTACTGCAATAAAAAACAGGGTACTACGCAGTGGCCCTTCTAACAGCATTGCCCAAGCCAATGTTGCAACAATTGCCAAAATAGACTCTGCCAGCATACCAGCAGCACCCACCGCCATGCGTTCCCAGCGAGATGGTAGTTTCCAGGTATCGCTGGTATCGGTATAGAGTAGGGGCCAAAGCATTAAAAAAGCTATACCTATGGTGGGTACATGACAGCCAAAATAGCGGGCGGTATAGGCGTGTCCCAACTCATGAACAGCCTTGGTTAAAATAAGGGCAACTCCCAAATAAAACAGCCCGGAGGCACTGGTTAGACTACTGGCATCATAAACAAAGCTATCCCATCGTTGTGAAACCAGATAAAAATCAAGAAAAGTACAGATGAGAATGATTTTTAAAAATGTAGCAGAAAACAGCCAACGTATGCTGGGTAGGGTATTTTTTAAAAAATTGTCTGGATTTACCACGGGCAGGCGAAAAAAAATATAGCTATGTAAAATCTGGATAAGCCAATGTTTTTTTACCGCCGCAAGCTTGGTAAATCTATCTACGCTCTCCCCTTGAGGTGGACGCAAAAGACTGTTTAAGCTTAAAAAGCGAGAGAGGCTCTCAACTTGACCGGGGTGCACCGTTAGGGTTGTCTGGGCAGAAACAGCTTGGGCTATCTTCTCAGCGGAGCCAATTTGCCAGCGTATGAGAATTTCAAATTCCAACCAGCCAATACGGTAATAGTTGTTGGTCTGGGGGTCCCAAATTGTTTTGGTGGGGCTGCCATCACTGGCTCGGGGACCAGAATAGAGGTGCAGCTCCTCTCTAAGAGGGGGAAGAGATTGCGAATTTACACTCCCAGCCATTGTCGTACTGCCGTTATGGGTCGTCT
>JADFYX010000404.1 GCA_015232795.1 Magnetococcales bacterium | reverse complement strand
CGTTTTGGGACGCTCTCGCTACGGGTTTCATTTTTTCACAAGCTCTGACTATAAAGTATTATTCTACTCTTTTATGCTCGTGATAACCGCAACCAAGGCTTCCGATAGGCTTTGCAGTGCTTCAGTTTGGGCGCTGTTTCTGGCTGTTTGGGTTGTTGCGCTGCCTCTCAGCTCATAATAGGTGGTGCTACCTTTTACTGTGGGGTAGTTTGGAGATTTAGCAAAGCCAATAAGGGTTGCTTTAGCTGTAATAGTTATCTGATATTGATCAGCACGACCTTCTTCATCTTCCAAAATTAAGGAACGCTCCGGTGTGTTTAGATCAATAATAAGGGTGGTGCTCTTATTGGTAGTGCTGTTTTTGTCTGACATACCCAGTCGGTTGGCTAGTTTTACTTTTAATCTTTGTGCTAACACCGGATTTGATTTTTTACCATTCCCACTGATTTTTAGGGTTGTTCCCTGCCATATTGCAGCGTGTTGTTGCGGATCACCCGGAAAACGATAACCACAACTGCTCATTAGTGTTACTGTAAGAATGATCAGGGTTACAACCCCTATGTTTCGACTTTTGTTCATGTTTATATTTTCCAGGTTAATTAATTGTAATATTTAATTTGCCACAATATTTACAAGGCGACCGGGTATAACAATCACTTTTCGCACAGTGACAGCAGCTAAATTGGCAACAATTTTTGCGTCTCCCAACGCGGCTTTTTCCAACTCATCTTTTGTAATATCAGCAGGTACAGTAAGCCGAGAGCGTAGTTTGCCATTTATCTGTACTACAACGGTAATTTCATCTTTAACCAATGCCTGGCTATCTACCCTGGGCCATCTGGCAAGACCCAGATGTTCTTTTTGTCCCAACATCTGCCATAGCTCTTCGGTTATATGAGGTGTGTAAGGGCTTAAGAGAATAACTGCAACATGGGCCAATTCCATTAACACTCCAGCAGCCTCTTTGTCATCCGTTACCTCATCTGCTGCTAGGAGTTTGCCAGCAGCATTTGTCATCTCCATTACTGCTGATATTCCAGTATTATACTGCTTACGTTCCATATCACGAGTTACCCGCTCTATGGTTTCGTGAACTTTACCACGCAACTGTTTTAAATCACTGTTTTTTGGTGTTGTGGTAGCTGGTGTTGCCCCTGCATAACGTTCTTGGATATCAACCAATAACCGCCAAAGACGATTTAAAAACCGCCATGCACCATCAACCCCAGATTCATTCCACTCGAGATCTTGATCAGGTGGGGCAGCAAAAAGCATGAAAAGTCTAGCGGTATCTGCGCCATATCCGGCAATTAGATCGTTGGGATCTATGACATTGTTCTTGCTTTTAGACATTTTTTCGTTACGGCCTATGCTTACATCTGACCCACACTTTTCACATTTTAAAGTGCCGTTGCTATCTTTTGCCTCATCAGGATAGAGCCAGCCATGCTGAGGACAGTTAAGAGTGTCTTTACGGACCATTCCCTGGGTTAGCAGGTTGATAAACGGCTCGTCACACGCAACCTCGCCAATATCCCGGAGGGCTTTGTGGAAAAAACGCGCATAAAGCAGATGTAAAACCGCATGTTCTATACCCCCCACATATTGGTCTACCGGCATCCAGTGGTTGACCTCTTTGGTGTTTAGCGGTGCAGTCTGTTCATCAGGAGAGCAATAACGCAAGAAATACCAGGAAGACTCCATAAAGGTATCCATGGTATCGGTCTCTCGCTGGGCGGCATCACCACATTTGGGGCATGTGCACAGTTTCCAAGTGGGATGAACAGCTAGAGGGTTTTGGGCTCCTGTTAACACAACATCATCTGGAAGAGATATAGGCAGTTGTTCAACAGGAACTGGAACTACACCACATCTTTTACAGTTGATCATGGGTATGGGGTTGCCCCAATAGCGTTGCCGGGATATTCCCCAATCCCGCAAACGATAGTTTATAGTTGCTTTGCCAATACCTTTTTTAGCAAAAGCTTCGGCAATTTTTTCTTTGGCAGTTTCGTTATCGAGATCGTTAAATTCTGCGGAATTTATCAGTTTGCCAGGACCAGTATAGGCTGCGGTCATGGTTTGGTTATCTAACGGTTCGCCATCTCCTTGAATCACAACTTTTATGGGAATGTTATAGGCTTTTGCAAATTCAAAATCACGCTGATCATGGGCCGGGACCGCCATAACCGCACCTGTGCCATAGCTCATAAGGACAAAGTTGGCGATATAAACTGGTATCTCCTCCCCACTAAAAGGGTGGATCGCTTTTAGACCACTGTCAAAACCTTTTTTTTCCAATTTTTCCAAAGCCTCTTCGCTGGTTCCCGTGGATTGACAGCTTTGGATAAATGCATGGGCCTGAGGGTTGTGTTTTGCAGTTAGTTTGGCAAGGGGGTGCTCGGCAGCAACAGAACAGAAGGTAACCCCCATAATGGTGTCCGGGCGGGTAGTGTAGACACCCATGGTAGTGTTGTCGATAGTTGGCTCTTGAGCAAAAGCCTCTTTGTGGCCGATAATTTTAAAAGCAAACTCAACACCATGGCTTTTACCTATCCAGTTGGTCTGCATGGTTTTGACCGTTTCTGG
>JADFYX010000403.1 GCA_015232795.1 Magnetococcales bacterium | reverse complement strand
GCTGACACATTTCATTTCCGGCATGTTTCGATCACGCTGGCCAGAATACTTAAAACCCGACTTCCTTCAGTTGTACGGGTTCCATGACTGATCAAACGAGCAATGACCCAATGGCGGAGGGCACGCTCAGCCTCGTTATTGGTCAACGGCAACCATGGAGATCTCAAGGGTTTCCAAATGACATCCCAGTCGTTTAAAAACTCGACAGCAAGGCGACGAGCCTTTTCGGAGGGAGCGTCATACCGAAACAGTTCACAATACTCCTTGAAAGCGGTATTTTTCAGCCTAGTTGTCGCGTTTATCTACCAAATTTCTACTAAAAACCAAGCTCTAACATTCATTAATTATTAGTGCAAATAATCAATACAGGTAACGCCCTGCGGGCGAGGTTTTTTTGAGGTATAGCAGGATCTATCATCCGATGTCTTTTAGGTGGTTGTGGTGCCGAAAACACTCTTCGACACCACAATCCATCATCGTATTGATGAGTCCTGACCTGACTATCCCTTGGTGGGGTGCTCCTCAGCATAGCCCACCTCCGTTTCATCAGGTGATTATTAGTCTATTACAAACCTGGCAAATGTAAACTGATCACCTACTTTACTATCATGTTTTTTTATGCAACTAACTGTTCTTTATCAGGATTCAGATAGACAACATCTTGCAAGTCCCAATTCCGTGTACTACCACTCCAGCGTTCTGGGTGTCTTGCTTTTGCTGCTTTATAAACCATTTTTCTCTTGCGCATAATCTCCTTATCTTTGCCTTCATGACGGTGAATTGGAGATATGAATTTTAGGCCACTGTGCTTATGCTCATAATTGTACCAACTGACAAATTTCAATACCCACTCTCTTGCTTCGGTAATATCTGCAAATCCTTTGTAAGGGTAATCTGGCCTGTACTTACATGTCCTAAAAATAGACTCTGCATATGCGTTGTCATTGCTAACTCGTGGTCGGCTATATGAACTGGCAACATTTAATTTATGTAACGTTTCCAATAATGATGCTCCTTTCATGGGGCTGCCATTATCTGAATGTAGTACCAATAAGTTAGTCCCAACATTCTCACGAAGATGAATTTTTTTGATCAGTGACGATGCGTTATCACTGCTCTCTTCTTCATGGATCTCCCAGCCAACAATTTTGCGACTAAATATATCCAATATCAGATACAAATAGTAATAGACACCTTTGGCTGGACCTGGCAACCACGTAATATCCCAACACCATACCTGATTTGGACCGTCTGCTACATGAGTGCTAATTGGTTTGGGCTCTGGCTTCTTACTTCTTGTCCTATGGTTCTGCTGTTTTTCATAATGCATAATACGGTACAAGCTTGACTCAGAACAGATGTATTCACCTTTATCTGCCAATGATGGTACAATCTGAGACGGAGACAAATCCTTGTACTCATTATTATTAATTACTGTCAAAACTTGATTGTACTCCTCTACTGTTAGCTTGTTATGAGGAATTGGTCGTTCTGCTTCTGCCCGACCATCAATCTTGATTTCGCCAGATTTAGTCCAACGTTGAAAAGTACGAATTGTAATCTCAATCTCTTTACAAGCCATCTGTTTTCTGGCTCCAGATAATACAGCTTCATTAATCAGCTCTACGGCTCTAATGCGATCTGAGGCACTGATTAATCGTCCTCGCTTTCCCCCCAAATCGCATTGGCTTTTTTTCTTAAAACCAATAGTGCAGCAGTTTCAGCCAGTGCTTTTTCTTTACGATGGAGCTCTTTTTCCAGCTTTTTAATTCGTTTTCTATCAGTTAACTTCTCAGCCTGTTGCTCTTTTGTTGGTGTTTTTTCGTTTGCATGTTTGCACTTAGATCGCCAACTACTGATTTGATCTGTATACAAGCCCTTCTTCCGGCAATATTCTGCAAGCTCTGCTTCATTCATTGCCGATGTTTCCAACACAACAGAAAACTTATCTTCTGAGGACCACTCCTCTGCATTTTTACCATTACCAGGCACTGCGACTCCTCCTTGTCTAGCTTTTATACGCCATGTATGTAGAGTGCCGTATGGTATTCCTGATTCTTTTGATAGTACAGAAATTGCCTTGTTACAGGGTGGCATCATTTTCCTGATAATAGCCTCTTTTCTCTCTGTTGAGTAACTGTTCATCTGTCATCCTATGCACCCTCTGTTTTGAAAAATGTTAAATCAGATGACGCGACAACTTCGCTGACACAGAGGGTCATCAATCTGCTTATTTTCCTTGTGAGCCTCTTCCCTGAGATGCCGAGCCCAGGCCAGTTTGAGCCTACGGTCCCGCTGAATCTCTTCTGCACGGCCTTCCAACTTGTCACGAGGAGCTATATAGCCGATCGCACTATGAAGTCGAACGTCATTGTACTCGGCGATATAATCTCCCACGACCCTTCTGGCATCCTCCAATGAAATAGGAACCTTAGGTCGTATACACTCTACCTTTAGCGATTTATGCCATCTCTCAATTTTCCCGTTACTCTGTGGATAATAAGGAGAAGTACGTACATGGGTCATCCCTGAAACACGAATAAAATCTCGAAAATCACGTGAGATAAACTGGGGCCCATTGTCCGATAT
>JADFYX010000402.1 GCA_015232795.1 Magnetococcales bacterium | reverse complement strand
TGAGGGTTGACTCGTGGCTTGTTCAGTAGTTTGCCCGATATTTTGTTCGGTAGTGGGTGAGTCTTGCTGATCCTCACTGTTAGCTTGGTTTTGCGGGTTCTCACCTTGGGCGGTAATGCTGCTGCGTTTTCTTCTGCGTCTGCGACGCCGTCTCTTTTTAGGAGGAGTAGGAGTTTCTTCCCCTTCGGGAGTGTCAGTTGTTACAGTTGCTGTTACCACTTGTTCTGCAACTGGTTCTTGGCTCTTATCTGGTTGAGGTTGAGATTGCGGCTGAGGTTCTGGGGTTTTGTGTTCCGCAGCTTTGTTGGCTGCATCTCTGTTTTTCTTCTGCTCTTGCTTGTCACTCTTCTCTTTGTTGTCATATTTATCTTGGTTATTGTTTTTCTCTGGTTTTTCTCGACGGAATTCAGGAGTTTGCAACTCAGGGTCGCCAATTATTAAAATTGTTACGTTGTTGCCCTCTTCTAGGTTGAGAAGCTGTCTGCGTTTGTAGTTGAAAATATAGTTCACAACCTCTTGTGGGGCATAATAGACCAAGTGATCGGTACTGTCTTTGGATATCTCCTCTTCAATGCAACGGAAGAGATAGATGGCAGACGATTCTACAGCACGAATGGAGCCTAATCCCTTACAGCGAGGACACTCCTGTCGTGTGGCTTCGTTAAAGGCTGGTTTCATGCGTTGTCGGGACAGCTCCAAAAGGCCAAACTGGGAAATTTTTCCAATTTGAATCCTCGCCCGATCATTTTTAAAGGCTTCGATAACCTGTTTTTCCACATCTAAGTTATGTTTTTTATCGTCCATATCGATAAAATCGATAACAACCAAGCCACCAAGGTCTCGTAAGCGCAACTGTCTAGCTATCTCGTCGGCTGCCAGCATGTTGGTTTTAAAGGCAGTGGTTTCAATATCTTTTTCTTTGGTAGATCGCCCCGAGTTGATATCTATTGTGACCATGGCCTCAGTACTCTCAATCACCAAATAGCCACCGGATTTAAGTTGCACAATACGGTTGTGCATTGTCTCTATCTGGTTTTCTACCTGATAACGGGAAAATAGAGGGATGGAGTCTTTATATGGCTGCACTACTTTTACATAGCTGGGCATAAGCAGTCGCATAAAATCCTTACCACGACGATAGCACTCTTGGCCTTCAATTAAAATCTCTTCCATATCAGTTGTGTAGAGATCACGAATGGTCCTGGTGATAAGGTTGCCCTCTTCATGAATGAGACAGGGAGCCTCAGCTTTTTTTATTTTTTCCTGAATTGTTTTCCAGACCCTGAGCATGTAGTTCATGTCTCTGTGAATTTCCCGCTTGGTCCGGTCTAAACCAGCGGTGCGGATAATCAGGCTGACATGTTCAGGAATTTCTAAATTTGCAAGAATTTCTTTAAGATTTTTGCGTGCCTCACCATTGTTGATCTTACGGGAAATTCCGCCACCACCAGAATTTTCCGGCAGGAGCACCGAATAGCGACCAGCCAAGGATATATTGGTGGTGAGAGAAGCACCCTTATTGCCACGGGCCTCTTTTACAACTTGCACCAAAACAGTTTGACCACGGGTCAGTATCTGTTGAATAGGCGGTGGACGACGACGAGATGGACGGCGAGCACGTGCAGTTGGCGTTTTTTTCTCTGCATTTTCTGCTCTTTTTCTACCAGCAGGTTTTTTTTCGTTGGTTTCTGCCTCTTGCTCAGGGGGTTCGCTTTCGTTTGTTGAAGGCTCAGTAAGGGTTGTCTCCGGCTCAGACTGCGTAATTGTTGGGGTTACAGTTTGGCTTGTAGTATCACTGGCACTGGTTGTATCCGTTTGGGTGATAGGTTGCTCTAGAGTATCCCCTTCATCATGGCTTTTGGTCGCTACAACTGTTTGGATAAAAACTTGATCTCTAGCGGGAGCAATGGCTGGGCTCTCTTTAGGAGCGATAATTTCACCGTAAGTTTGCTCATGCTGGGTAACAGCTACAGTTTCACTTTTACTAGGCGTTGTAGCATTTTCGCTATGAGGAGCAGTGGTTGAGGTTTGCTCAGGGGCCAGTTCCTGGATTGGAGTTTTATCTGTTGGCTCTTCTAACTCTTCAACCTCTTTGCTTATTTGGGGTTCCGGTGCTTTTGGGAGAGCTTGGGCTTTGGGTGGTTTTTTACTGCGACCACGACCCTTCTTGGGTACATTTTCTTTAGGTTCCCCGTCGGGTACATTGTCTGTGAAATATTTGACATGAATATCGTTGAGAGGCAGAAAACCTTGTCGGCCTTGGCCAAAATCAATAAATGCTGCTTGCAGAGACTGCTCAACTCGGCTTACCTTACCGAGATAGATGTTGCCTTTTATCTGCTTTTTGGCTGCAATTTCAATTTCAAGATCGCTAAGAAGATTGTCCTGTAAAATAGCAACCCGCACCTCTTCTGGGTGGGTCGCGTCGACAAGCATGCGCTTGGTCATAAGATGGTGTTCTCCTGGGTTCGTTTTGCCACAAAGCCACGGACCACAAGAGACATATCTTGTGCGGGCTAGGCAATTTAGTTTGTATATGTTGGGGAATTAGGTATCTTGGGTTTTGCTTGGAAAATTTAGAGTCAAAAATCTCAAACGGGGT
>JADFYX010000401.1 GCA_015232795.1 Magnetococcales bacterium | reverse complement strand
TAATAATAATGGCATCTAGATGGTTGGTAAATGATGCCATAGCGGTTTTTATATCTTTTTGTGAACCTTCTAAAATTGCCTTTTGAAACCTGACTGTAGCATTGCATAGGGACATAGCTCCGATATAACCTGCAATACCCTTTAAAGTGTGAAGATCTTTATTGATTGTTGATAGTTTATCGTTTGTAAATGCCTCTCTTATTTTAGCAGTTGTATCTTTGTGTTCATTGATAAAACAGGAGAGCAGGCGAACATATAGTTTATTATTATTGGCAACTTTTTGTATGCCATCTTTAACATCTATTCCGGCAATATCTGGTAACTCATTTGGGTCGTCAATTATTGTAAACAGGTTTTGATATGTGGGTGGCTCTTTGACCTGTATCCATTTAGCCAGTATGCCGTATAGTCTTTCAGGGCGAATGGGCTTGTCCAGGTGGACGTTCATTCCCGCATCCAGACAGTTTTTTATCTCTTCTGGTTGAGAGTTGGTGGTAATGGCTATAATTGGTAGATTTTTAAGTTTATCTTTGCTTCGTATCTGTTTAGTTGCAGTTAGGCCATCCATTATAGGCATATGGATATCCATTATTATGGCATCATAAGGATACTGTGTAGCCATATTGATGGCATCTTTACCATTGTTTGTTATGTCTACAATAATACCCACCCTTTGCAGAAGTTCCACGGCAATCTGCTGGTTTATCTCATTGTCTTCAGCCAGTAGAATTCTCGCCCCACAAATTTTTTGTGCAGTTTTTTCCTCATGACCTAAAGGTTTTCTACTACGACGGTCTGAGCTGGGTGACAAGCTATCAAAATCTTGCACAATGAGTCTAATTAGACGGGTGCGAGTAACTGGTTTATCTAAAAAACCGTTTATTCCCAGCTTTTCTCCCTCGTTCTGAATAGCCTCTGAACCAAATGGGACAAGAAGAAAAATTCTTGGAAGTTGTTGGAAAGGTGCTGCGGCTTTTAAAGTAGCAAGAATTTTTGTTGCAGCACTTAGACCATCACCAGTTGGCATGTCCCAGTCAATAAAAACAAACTCATAATTAGGACCTTTTTTAATAGCTTCAAGAAGGTGCTCAATAGCTTCTCTACCAGAGCTAACGGCTTGTGGATGTAGATGAATGGATTTAAGTAGGTTGCTTATCTGTTGCTGTACCTTGGTGCTATCCTCCACAATCAAGGCTTTTTTACCCCATAAAGAGTCTGGAATAGTGGGTAGTTTGCGTTGGCTCTCTGCGTGGAGGTCAACCAAGACATCAAAAGTAAATTTACTCCCTTTGCCCAGAGTGCTGATTACGCCAATATTACCTTCCATGAGGGAGACAAGCTGTTTACAAATGGATAACCCCAGACCTGTGCCGCCATATTTTCTTGTTGTTGAGCTGTCAGCCTGCACGAAGGCAGCAAAAAGGTTGGGAAGTACACCAGCCTCAACACCAATTCCGGTATCTTTAACCGAAAAATTCAGTTTAAACTGCTTTTCGCCATATATTTCTGGGTTGCAGGTAACCGTTATTGAGCCTTCACGGGTAAACTTAATGGCGTTTCTAATGAGGTTGATCAAAATTTGCTCCAGGCGCATTACATCGCCAAAAAGCACTTTATCGTAAGAAATTGGAGCAAGAAAAATCAGTTCAATATTTTTATCAGCAACCTGTTTACTAAATAGATCTGCTAAATGTTCAAAAAGCTGGTGGAGATCAAATTTAACTGGGTCTAACTGTAATCGACCAGCTTCTACTTTAGAAAAATCAAGAATATCGTTGATGATTCCCATCAAAGAACGGGAGGCATTTTCGGTTTTTTGCAAATAATCTCTAACTTTATCTGAAATCTGCGCCTTTAGTGCCAAATCAGTAAAACCAAGGACTGCATTCATTGGTGTTCTGATTTCATGGCTCATATTGGCAAGAAATTCACTTTTGGCTTGATTAGCTGCTTCAGCCTCTGCCAATGTCTCTTTGAGAGATTTTAACAATCTTTTTTTGTCGGTGATATCCTGAATAAAAGCGGTATAGTTAATTTTATGGTTTAAAATATTTGAAGTGAGGGCAAGTTGTAACTCCACCATTTTACCATCCGCCCGCAAACCAGGAAACTCCATACGGCGTTGTAACGGTTGGGCGTGTTC
Organism: Magnetococcales bacterium; assembly: GCA_015232795.1. Classification (GTDB taxonomy): domain Bacteria; phylum Pseudomonadota; class Magnetococcia; order Magnetococcales; family JADFYX01. The sequence continues at coordinate 461 of JADFYX010000401.1, read as the reverse complement.
TGTCTGCATTGATTGTTTTGCCAAGGCTTTTTGGTGGGATTTAATATACTGGGCAGGAATAATAAAATTATCAATATTTTTACCAATTATAGCCGTTTTTTTATAACCAAATATTCTCTCTGCCGCTGGATTATAGTCAATCACTTGGCCCGCATCATCAGTTGTGATTATAGCGTCAAGGGCATGGGTTAAAATAGATTTGTGGCGTTCTATCAAAGAGCCAAGCTCTTTTCGGCGTTCAATTATATCTATATTTTGAAATACTCGGCATAATAGCTCTTCCGGGCGATAAGGTTTTGCTAAATAGTCATTAGCACCAGATTTTATAAACCTAACAGCTAAGTCTGGATCATCAACAGAAGAGAGGCCAATTACTGCAATTTCATCGCGAGAGAAGCGCGTTCGCAGTTTTTTGACCATTTTTAAACCATCCATATTGGGCATCTGATAATCAGAAATAA
>JADFYX010000400.1 GCA_015232795.1 Magnetococcales bacterium | reverse complement strand
AACGTATCATTTTCAAAGTTGGTTGCAAAAGTCATGGATTGCATCCAGTAAAAGCTGTTTGCGTAAAGGTTTGGTTATAAGCAAAAAGGGGGTATTTTTCTCACTCTGCCAAAAAACATCATCGTCCCCATGGCTAGTGATTGCAATGATGGGCACTTTGGGTTTTTGCTTGTCAAACTCCAATTGCCGCAACTGGGTAATGATTTGGATATTTTCTTTTTCTGAATCCAGGAGTTCGAGTAGGATCAGATCATATGTGATTGTTCCGTCTGTCACTTTTTCCCATAGCAGATTACTGTTACCGACAATGTCATAATTGTACGGTAGACCGTTCAGCATGGTTTCCAAAGAGTGGCGATCGTCATTTGGGTCTTGTAGCAAAAGAATGCGTTTTCTATATGTGCCGTCGATTACTGTTTCATAATTATTCTCGACAACTTTCTCTGTATCCTCTGTAGGACTGTTTTTCTTTTTGGTTGGTTTTGCCTGAACGTATGGATCGATTATTTGTAGTAACTCTTCAGCCCGGTAGGGTCTGCGCAGATAGCCGTCCATACCGGAACTAAGACATTTTTTCTCCTCCTCTTCATAGACATAGGCGGTCACGGCAATAATTGGTATCCGATGTTTAGACGAGTTTTCACTATTTATCCTAATCCGCCGAACACACTCATAACCATCTATCTTCGGCATATGCAAGTCCATAAGGATGAGATCAAAATAATGATTTTTCAAAATATCCAATGCCTTACTACCGTCACTGGCCACGGTAACCTTGTGACCAACATGTTCCAAAATACTAGTGCCAACCACCTGGTTGTTGACCGAATCGTCTACCAACAATATTTTTAGTGGAGTAGTCACAATCTGCATCGGCTTATGGCTTCCTGAAACAAGATTGGGGTCAACATATTGTCCGCTTAAGTGACGCTTGACTAACTTGAGTAACTGAAAGCGCCGAATTGGGGTACTGATGGAAATACCCTGGACTAACTGCAAAACCACTTGCAACTTCTCTCTAGCAATGTTGATTGGAGTCATGACAATGGGTGAACGTTTGAGGCCAGAGTGGTTTACCAGATTTGGAAGGTTTTGGATCTGGTTGAGCAATAAATGATAATCTATCAATAAGCAGTCGAATTGATTTCCGGTTGCAACGCTGGTGTCCAGTACTGTTAGTAAAGATATTTCATCCTCACAATAGGTAACTTTCGCACCAAAAAAGGTCAACAACTCCACGATGATTTCATGGTTGATGGGCGAAGGATCTCCAATGAGTATATGCACTCCGTTCAGCTCTTTTGTCCCGACTACACTGCTACGCTCCTCAAGAATGCCTCCAATAACATGTTGTGCTCTCTGGCCGACTTTAAAACGGGCGGTAAAGTGGAATATGCTACCTTCGCCTTCTTCGCTTTCCAGCCAGATTTTACCGTCATCCATCATATTAACCAAATGATGACAGATTGATAGACCAAGTCCGGTTCCACCATATTTACGCGTAGTGGAACCGTCAGCCTGGGTAAATCTCTCAAAGATAATGTCATGTTTATCTGCTGGTATGCCTATTCCAGTATCTTCTACAGCTACCCTTAAGAGGACGCTTTCCCCATCATTTCCAACATCATCATCCAATTCTACCCTGACAAAAACATATCCACGCAGGGTGAATTTGATGGCGTTATTGATCAGGTTTATCAAAATTTGCTTAAAGCGCAGTGGATCTCCAATCAGGGTGGTAGGAATGTCTGGTGATATGCGAACATACATCTCAATACTCTTTTGGTGGGCTTTCAGCACCACGGTCTCGCAAGCATTTTCGATCTGTCCAACGCTGTCAAAGGGAATATGCTCCAGACAGATATGACCAGCATCGAGTTTGGAGAGATCCAGAATACCGTTAATCATCTCCATAAGAGAGATGGCAGATTGCTGGACAATCATCAAATTGCAGCGTTGCTGTTGATTGAGTTGGCTGTCAAGGACCAAGTCGGTCATACCGATCACGGCGTTCATGGGAGTACGAATTTCATGGCTCATACTGGCAAGAAATTCACTTTTGGCCCGGTTGCCCGCTTCAGCAGCATCCAGTGAGGCTTCCAGTTCAGCGGTTCTGATCTGCACCAGATCCTCCAGATGGTCGCGGTATTTTTTCAATTCCAGCTGTATCTGAACCCTACGAATGATGATCGACGGATTAATGGGTTTAGTGACATAATCGACGGCTCCGAGATCAAAACCCAGTTGTTCATCAGTTACCTCTTTTTTTGCAGTGACAAAAATGACCGGAATATTGCGGGTCTTTTTGTTTTCTTTAAGTCTGCGACAGACTTCATAACCGTCCATGTCGGGCATCATGATGTCCAAGAGTATCAGGTCAGGTGGCAGATCTGACATTGCTATCTTTAATGCCTGTGCACCGTTGAGGGCAATTCTTCGATCAAAATCGCTCAGGATATTCTTGAGAATATCAATATTTATCTTTTGATCATCGACTATGAGGATTCTGGATTTTGACGGCAACTTGGCCATCTTTATGCTCCTTTGACAAACCAGTTTAATCCATTAGAATCTGGCTCACTAACTTTACTGGCAATGGGCTGAT
>JADFYX010000003.1 GCA_015232795.1 Magnetococcales bacterium | reverse complement strand
TATGTAAGCCAATTTGGCACGTTTCGACATGGTGCGGGGGGTGAATTTGGGGCGTTCGCAGTAGGGTTTCATTTTTTCACAAGCTCTCAGCTTTCTTTGTGGGGATATAGCTGATATTCTGTTGCTTATAAGATATTAATTGATTTGATATTTTGTATTTATTGGGAGAGAAACTTTTTTTGGGTGGGTTGCTTCTTGTTTATCTTATGAATATACCAAACAGCCTGTCATTAATTCGTCTTTTATGTGCGCCACTATTTTGTTGGTTATTGATATCCAACCATTTCAACTTTGCATTGGTACTGTTTCTAGTCGCTAGTTTAACAGATGCTGCGGATGGTTATATTGCCAAACGCTGGAAACAAGAGACCGAACTGGGGCGTTATTTAGATCCGTTAGCCGATAAAGTTTTATTGATGATTGGATTTATAACTCTCTCATGGATACAATTGCTGCCAGTATGGCTCACATTGATTATTGTTAGCCGAGATATTGTTTTGATCGGTGGCGTAATTCTCTCCAAAATGGTTGCAAAAGTGTATGTCGTACAACCGTTGATAATCAGCAAGGTTAATACATTTCTGCAAATGCTGCTCATCATGTTGGTTTTGCTAAACAGTCAATTTACTGAATTAAATTCCGTTGTCACAATGCATATATGGTTAACTGCTATCTCTACAGTTGCCTCTCTATGGGCCTATATATCCCGATGGTCAATAGCAAATGGTGTCAATTTACCCTAACAATCTTGCGCTGTTTTAAATTGTTAAAAAAATAAAATATGGTTGAATAATTAATGGATTGGGGTTTAAGCACTCTTTTTGCCAGCGCATTTTTAGCAGCAACTATTCTTCCTCTCTCTTCAGAAGCGGTATTGTTGGGGCTGTTTTATTCTGGTGGTTATGATTTGCTGCTTCTTTGGGGAGTAGCTACGGCGGGTAATGTTGCTGGCTCTATGGTTAACTGGTATCTGGGGCGTTTTTGTTTGCGTTTTAGAGATCATAAATGGTTTCCGGTTAATGAGGAGCAGTTGCAATCGGCCCAAAAGAGCTATCTTAAATGGGGTCGGTACACTTTGCTGCTGGCCTGGGTTCCGGTTATCGGTGATCCTCTAACCTTTGTCGCTGGCCTGTTTCGAACGCCTTTTTTTCTCTTCACCTTTCTGGTTTTTCTTGGTAAGGGTGGGCGATATCTGGTTTTGCTCTGGCTGTTGGCCTGATTTTTTAAATTATCTGTGGGTAAAACCCAAAATATTTTTCCTTATGCTCGTCTTTTTGTTTTAGCTATTTTTTTAATTAAATCTTTAAGCTATAATCGGATGATGCCAAGGTTGTACAATCCCAAAATAGCTGAGATATGATTATATGGGCAGCAAAATAAAAGTCAAATTTAACAAACATATAGCCATCTGTTGTTGTGCTGTTTTTTTTACCTCAGCTCAACCAAGTTTTGTGCTGGCTGGTTATCTGCCTGTTAAACTCGCAGAACAAATTTTTGCTATAGTTTCTGCAACTCCTGATGCCATAACTGCATTTATAACCAAGGCTATAGCAGCTAATCCCACATTAGCTGCGGATATTACTGCCGCTGCAATAATCGCTGCGCCCGATTATGCTGGAATTATTGTTGCTGCTGCCATAACTGCTGCTCCCAATGATGCTGCTGCCATAACCGCTGCTGCTGTTGGGGTTGCTCCCCATCAAGCTGGTGCTATTACCACAGCAGCCATGGCTGCTGCTCCCAGCAAAACTGCTGCAATTCAAGAGGCAGCTATAACTGCTCTACCAGTAGCTTTAAATAGTTTAGATGGTACAGTAGGGGGAGTCTCTACAAGTTCAGGTATAGAAAATGATGAGTTTTTTACCGTTACCCAAGATTCTGATTCTAGTCCTGGTTAATATTTACTGCTATTTTTATGTTGTATAATTCTTATTGTTCGGCGTATTGGGTTGTCATTTGGTGCAGCGATAAAGGCGTTGATGGCTGCCTTGCGCATTTCATGATCAAGCTCTTGGGCTCGATATTTCGCCAAAGCAAGTTTAGCCCAGCCATAGGCCCATGCAGGACGCAAATTAACTGTACGACGCAGGTGTGGCAAGGATCTTCGGTTGCGCTCTTTTTTTGTGCTCTTCTCAAGGGTAGTTATTATCTGTAATAGTTCTGCCATTTTTGTTGAGTGCAGTGGGTTTTCTGGTTCTAGCTCAATTGCTTTTTGTAAGCGTTGGTGGGCCTTTAGCCACTGTTGCAAAGACGGTGATTTTTTCTGTTTTTGCCAGCTTTCCATCTGCAAAGTGGCATCAACTGTATATAAGCTAGCTGTGGCAAGTTTTAGGGATTGCACAATCATAACAGACAAAATAAAAATTGCTATCATTGCAGCAGAAATTTCAAGCCTTCTAGGCATTTAAAAAAATCTTCTTTCAACAGTAACCACATCTCCCGGTTTTATAACCACATGGGAGCTTGCAGGGTGTTGCTCTTTTTTTCTATTGTTTTCCGACTGGATAAATATTTGATCTTGATCGGCTCTATCTGTAAGGCCACCAACCATGCTAATAACTTTATCCAAGGTTAAATCTGGCGAGTAGGGGTAGCCACCAGGTATTTTCACCTCCCCTTTAACATAAAATTTTCGATACTCCTCAATAGAGACATTAACCCGTGGTTTAATAAGATAACCCCCATTAATAAGTTGAGCAGTAATAAAAACCTCCAACTCCCCAACAGTCATATCCCTAACCTGGATAACACCCAACAGAGGATAAGAGATAGCGATAGTAGCACCCAATCTGGTCTTTAGGCTCAAATCATTCTCACCAAAAACCTTGATAGCAATAGTGTCTCCCGCACCCAAACGATAATCGTTATCAGCCGAGTAAACACCACTAGGAACAGCTATTGTGAAAATAAGTGCGCCAAAAAATAGAGTGACCGTAAGTTTTGCAAAGATCTGTTTTGTTAAAAAATTCATTAATACTATTATCCACAGTTACCAGTATGACCCTATCATAACTACTATTATAGCCTATCTTTATAGGGTAATTCGACTACAAATATTGTTTATATATTAAGTTAAAGAGTCTTTTGCCCATAAAACCCACGGCAGGGCCAATAAAACCATGAATGTGGCGGTGTTGGCTGGTATGTGGAGGTTGTAGTCGGTTGTGGCGTGGATTAATATGGCTACTGTTGCCATTGTTGTGGTGAAAGCGAACCCTTTTATTAGGGGGTCTTGGCTTTTTTGTTGTAGTTTTATTGCTGTTTTTAGGGATAATAATATTGGTATTCCTAGTAAGATGAGCCCTAATATTCCTGTCTCACTTAAAAACTCCAGATAGTCGTTGTCGGCATGGCGGAAATGTTTGTCTGATATAAATGATTTATAACGTGGATAAATTGTTGAGTATGAACCCATGCCCGAGCCTGTCAGCCAATAATCTTTTATTAAATTTATTGTATCTATTGCCACTTGTGGTCGCAGTTCTTGACTTATCTTGGTTGTCTCAATACGTTCTACTACCCTGTCTATTCCCACCCAGGAGCCTATTAATAGTAGATCTATCAATATAAAACTTACCAAAATAAGTACTATTGTCCCTTTACATTTTTTGTAGCTGTGCATGGATATAAGGCCAGCAATAGTCAGGCTTATTAATAGGGAGGTGTTGCCCATTCTGGAGTGGCTTAAAATTATTGCGCTTACTATAACTATTAGAAAAATCCGCAGTGGAGTTTTGTAGCTAAATAATAGACGTAAAAATTTAAAAAAAAACTGCTTTACAGTTCTGTTTTTATCTCTCTCTTTTACCCCTGAAATAATAAGCCCAATACCCACTGCCATGGTCATCACTAAATAGTTGGCAAAATGGTTGGGGTTTATAAATGTGCCGCTTGCACTGTTTTGACTGCTGCTGTTGCTGGCAATCAGGACAATGCCGGTTATAGCTTGTACAACTCCACTACTTGCCAACGTCCAGGCCAATATTTTTATGCGGTTACGGTTCTCTACCAACAATAGCGTCATTATAAATATCAAAAGATATGCAACCCCCTTAAACCACTCAACAAGAGCAGCGTAGGGATCTATGCTAACTGGTAGCATGGAGTTTGCTAGCCCAAGGCCAGCTTGTTGTTGGATTGTAACTAGCTTAGGAGCTAGTACAGTGGTGAGCTCTTGGGGCATGGGTAAAAATTGTATGGTGGCAATAGACAGCCATAACGACCAGCAGATGATAGCTGGTAAGCTAAGTTTAAGGGCCTGGGTAAAATGAGCTTTTGCCATGCACATTTCTGCAAGCCAGATTATAGCTATAATAAAAATCCATATCTCCATAACAGCCCAGGCCCAAGGTCGGTTGCTGCCCAGAGGAAGGGGCAGGCAAAAAAGCAGGGCTAAAAACATAAAAAAAAGATATTTTGGCGATTTTTGTTGCTCTATTTTTTCTATGGTTGTGCCAAAATCTAATGTTTGTTGTAAATTTGTTCGTGTCATGTTTTTTTGTTTTTTTGCCATTTGTGAAAATTATAATGTTGTGCAAACTAATTGATATAACAATAAAGTGCAACTGATTAGATCAGTTTGATTTGCTTTGACTATGGGCTTTAATAAAGTTATAGATTTCTTAAAGGTATGTAAAATATAACATCAAGACTTGTAAAGAAGGAGTAGGTATTGGTAATATCGTAGGTTATAAGTACCATCTCTAAAGAGGATACGAAATGTGATCCGACCCCGTTTGGAGAAATATAACAACCAAACCTTTGATAGAGGCGCACCAGCCTGGAAAGAGGCTTTGTGGATTGTTGTTCAGGCACTGCTGATAACATCTCCAATTCCCGGCTCTTGCCATCGGCGATTTTTGTTGCGTCTTTTTGGTGCAAGCATTGCTGCGGGTGTCGTGATTAAACCAGGTGTACGGGTTAAATTTCCGTGGTTTTTAAAGGTGGGTAAACATAGTTGGTTGGGAGAATATTGCTGGATCGATAACCTTGCCAAAGTCTCAATTGCCCAACACTGCTGTCTATCACAAGGTACATATCTTGGTACTGGCAACCATGATTGGACAAGTGGTGGCTTTGATTTGCAAATCAACCCCATTAATTTGCACGACTACTCTTGGCTGGCAGCCCAGTCTCGTGTGGGTCCGGGAGTGACCATAGGAGAAGGGGCGGTTTTAAGTTTTGCCAGTATGGCAACTGCGGATCTCGACCCATGGACTATCTATAGTGGGGTTCCTTGCAGGTTTGTTAAAAAACGCGAGATGATCAAAAGGAGTGGGGGGTCATAAATGGAGCAGAATCTTGATGTTGAGAACTCCCCTGTCTCTAACCTTTCTCCCCATATTCTCCAAAGGCCGTTGGTCGAGCCTAAGATATTTTTTGAATATCTACAGATCGTCCGTTATCGCTTGGTAAGCATTGTTGTAACCATGGTGGGTATTGGAGTTCTTGCATTTATTTTGGCCTCCTCTATGGATCAGGTATATAAAGCCACGGCAACATTGGAAATTGAGCCTAAAACCAAGCAGTTGACCACCATTAAAGATATCTATGAAAACAGCAATTTTTCCCGAGAATATCTGAACACCCAACTTGCAGTATTAAACTCTCGTTCTTTGGCTTACCAGGTGGCCCAGCGTGTGGGTTTTGCCGAAAAACTCTCCCATGTTGAAAACCCCATGTCACATGAGGTTTTCTCCTGGCAAAGTTATCTGCCCCAACTGTTTGTTGATATCATTTACAACTCCCAAGAACCCCAAGTTCAACCAGCAACTCCTCATCTTAAGCAGATTAAGGTTAAAAATAGTATGATCAAAATGGTTAAGGATGGGTTGGAGATAAATCCGGTACCTTTTAGCCGATTGGTGAAAATCAGTTATGAATCAAGCTCTCCCCAGCTTGCTGCTGCCATTCCCAACCTTTTGGTGGAGGTCTATATAAACAGTGGCTTTGAATCCCGTAAAAATATCACCACAAAAACATCCAGTTGGTTTGTAAGTCGTCTGGAGATATTAAAAAAAAAGTTACAGACCTCCGAGCAGATGTTGCAGATTTTTTTGGAAAAAAGTGACCTGTTGGGTTCTAAAAAAGGTGGTAGTATAGCCGAAGAACAGTTTGCAGCCATTGCTGCTGATCTCCGTGATGCCAAGCGTCACGAGTTGGAAATCAGTATTTTATACAAGCAGATAGAGTCAATTAATAGCAGCACTACAGATGCTTTGCTGGTTATACCGCAAATTATGAATGACAGTGTTGTTAAGGAGCATCGCCTTGTCTTGGCCAAAAAGCAGCAGATGGTTGCCAAGTTGCAAACTCGCTATGGTCCTCAACACCCCACAATGGTTGTTGCACTGTCAGAGTTGCAAAGTGCAAAAGAGAGCCTCAACCAGCAGATAAAAACCAAAGTACAAGCTATTACCAACAGCTATGAAAGCGCGATAAGCAAAGTTAAATCCATAGAAAAACAGTATCAAAATATAAAAGATGAGCTGCGCTTTATCAGCCGTGGCAACACACAACTATCAGCCTTAAAGTCTGAAGTAGAGGCCAACCGAGAACAGTATAATCTGTTTTTAGCACGGGTAAAGCAGAGCGATGCTGTGGGGGATCTGCAAGCTGATAATCGGCAAATGGATAACGCGCGTTTAATTGATCCGGCGGAAACTCCCATTTTGCACAGTTGGCCCAACACCAAATTAATCGTTGCAAAATCCATGGCATTTACCTTTGTAATGGGGGTTTTTCTCGCTCTTTTATTGGATTTTCTCGATAACACTATAAAGGGTGTCAGAGATGTAGAGGTCAAGTTACGCACGGGGGTTTTGGGCACTTTACCGTTGTTGAAGCCCAGTGTAAAAGGTCAAGGAGAGTTGGATTTGGGTTGGCTTTTTTTACGGGGCAGCAACAGCCAGTTTAATGAGGCAATCCGCACTATTCGCACTTCCATTAGGTTGAGTGATGTTGATAAATCCCACCGTATTATCGTTATTACATCTTCGGTTCCCCAAGAGGGAAAAAGTACCGTTGCTATGAATATTGCCTTGGCTATGGGCTCTATGGAGAAGACCCTGATAATTGATTGTGACTTGCGAAAGCCCTCAATTGCCAAGTTTATGCGGATAGATAAGAACTCTGCTGGGTTATCAAATTTGGTTAGTAAAACTCAAAAAAAAGCAGCATGTTTGTATGCCGTAGATGGCTCCGGTTTAACCTTTCTTCCCACAGGTTCTTTGCCACCTAATCCCCAGGAGTTTCTCTCCTCGCAAAAATTTAAAAATCTGTTAGCAGAACTATCCCAACAGTTTGACAGGATTATCATAGATAGCCCGCCAAGTTTAACTATAAGTGATAGCTTTATTGTTGCTGCCCTAGCCGATGCCGTTATCTACATCTGCCAAGCCGATAGCACCCCTATTCCTGTTATCCAAGGCACAATGGTGCGGTTTTTACAATCTCAAACCCCACTTATTGGGGTTGTATTAAACAAAAAAAATATAAATCAACGCTCAAGTTATTATTACTCTCACTATGGGGCGCAAGTTAAGGATGGCATTAAAAGTCCTCTACATTGACGACATTCCCACCCCATATCGTTTAGCTATTCATCAACATTTTAATGTAACAGGTGATGAACATTATCGTGTGCTGTTCTGTGCTAAAGAGGAACCGGGGCGCAGGTGGTCTATTGATTTTGGCAAGTTGGATTATGTGGTTCTATCTGGCTGGCAGTTACGACCGCCAAAGCAGATAAGCCCCTTCTCCTTTAAGTTTAACCCCCAAGTATTAAAAGAGCTGCGTAAATTTTCCCCAGATCGAGTGGTATTGTCTGGTTATGCACACCCAACTATGTGGCTGGCAGCTTGGTGGTGTCGCCATAACTCTGTACCCTACGGGCTAAGTTGTGAAACTAGTGAGAGCCATGGCAATGCCATAAAGCGCACTATTAAGCAGATCTTTATCGGAGCTGTGTTAAAGGGGATTAGTTTTGGCCTTCCTGTTAGTCGTAAAGCTGGTCAGTTTTTACGCAAGCTTTCGCAAAAACCCAACCTGCCGATTTTTCTCTTTCCCAATACCCCAGATACCCACCATATACAGATGGAAACCAAAAGAGGAGCTGCTGCTATTGCCAATAGAGAAGATCTCACGGCATTGGGTGTTCCTAAAAGTGGCAAAATAGTGCTTTTTGTCGGGCGACTTATTGCTGCTAAACGCCCTTTAGATCTTCTAAACGCTTATCTACTGTTGCCCTATAAAATACGGCAAAATAGCCACCTGGTTTTTGTTGGCGATGGTCCTCTGGCTAAGGAGGTTGCTGCCAGGTGTCAAGATGGGGATTTATTACATATGTTGGGTTGGATTAGTGATTGGGCAAAACTAACAAGAATTATGGCAAGTGCAGATGTGTTTGTGTTGCCATCAAGCTATGAGCCTTGGGGAACAGTGGTTAACGAGGCGATGATGTGTGGGCTGCCTGTGGTAGCAAGTGATCAGGTTGGGGCAGCCAGAGAGATGATAGAGCATGGCAAAAACGGCTTTATCTATCCTGTTGCAGATATTGCAGCTTTAGAGCTTTTATTAGAAGATATTTTGCAAAATAATCACCTTGCAAAACTGGCGTTGGCAGCACAGACAACGGCCAAAGAGTTTAACCATGAATTTGCCGTAAAAAATTTACGTAACGCCATTGTTAGCAAGAGTCTTAAATGAAGCGCGATAAATATCTTTTCACAATGCTTTTTTTGGCATTTTTTCTCGCCAACTCATACCACCAGCAACTGCGTTTTGTTATGTGGTATAGCAAATTTGTGCTGCTTATTGTTGTAGGGTTTTCCATTATTCTGTCTAACCAAAATCAGCCGACAAAAACTGCCCATGCACCACTAACCTTAGTACCCTTTTTAATATCTCTTAATGGGGTAGTGCAACTACTGCAAATTTATAACAGTGATCTTACATCCATCTGTTTTTGTTCCATAGATCAGGCCCATAATTATCTTTTGGTATTTGGTAGTTTGCTGGTATTTGCGACAGCCTGGGTTTTGGTAGCCGCTTTAAATAATGTTGAGTATTGGAACGCCTTCAAAAATGCTCTTATCTATAGTGTGGGGTTTGTCACCTATAGCAATATTGTATTCTATATTTTGGGTCTGAATTTAGGTAGGGGAATAGCATCTGGAAGGTTTACAGGGTGGGTAGATAACCCCAACACCTTGGGTATAATCCTTTTAGGTGGTTTTCCGGTAGTTTTGCATGAAATATTGAGAATTAAAAAGGGGCAAAAAAAATGGCCGTTGGAGCTGTTGTTTGCTGCCATGGTTTTTCTTTTGATTGTCATCGGCTCCCGTTCGGCTTTAATGGGGTTTGGAATTACTATTTTATTAATGTTTTGGCGGTTGAGCGTTGTTTTGCGGAGCGCAAGTCTTTTACTGGTCATACTGTTGTTGCTTTTTGTTGATAGCGCAATTTTAGCAGGTATATCCCAATGGTCTCAACTCTCCCCCAATATGTTGCCATCTTTTGCAAGAGGCAGTGCAGATATTCTTTCCGGCCGTAGCGATGTTTGGCGACTAGGTTGGGAGCTTGTCAACACACGTCCCTTATTTGGTTATGGAATGGGGGCCGAAGCGATATTAATTGAGGCTCTCATACCTGCCACCTCCATCCATCAAGGTATAAATGTCCATAACTCATACCTTTCCCTGTTAATAGCCAGTGGCTGGCTGGGAGGAGCAGCAATTCTTCTACTGGTAATGTTAGGCATAATAAAAGCAGTCACCAACATTATCTCCAAAATAACAGTGCACGATAACCCAAAATTACACCTAATAAGCGTAAGCTTTTTAACCTTCGCCAGCCACGCCTTTTTCGAAACCTGGATATTTTCCCCAGGCAGTGTATACGGTTTTGTATTCTGGGCTTTCTGTTTTGTTCTCTTAAGCAAGCCTGTTGGGGAAGGTTAAAAGTAAAAATGTATTGGAATTTAACTCTTCTATTCTTTAGAGACCATTGCAGTAGTCCTAATTGATTGCAGTGTTAAGCCGATAGATAAATCCTAATTAATCTTTGTTATTATAAAGCATAAATATAAATCCTAATACCTTATTTATAAGCCTGCCCTAAGTTTGCCATACGTTTAAACATCTGCTATTATCAGTAAAAAAAGCAGTATACCTGCATTAAAAAATAATAAATATAATATATGCGTAATTTAATTTTGATATTATGGTGAAAATAAGGACCGCCCACCATTCTATAAGCAACATGATCCTTAATCGTATAATTGTACTATAAGATAATAAAAATGTGTGGAATTGTAGCAGTTTATAATTATGGTGATGGTGAATCTGGGGTGGACCGTGAAGAGGTCTGCGCTATGGTTGCTGCTATGGAGCATCGGGGGCCGGATGGGGATGGGGTGTGGTATCAGGATCAAGGCCGGGTTGCTTTAGGGCATAGGCGTTTGGCTACCATTGATTTGCACCCGCGTAGCAACCAGCCCATGTTAGGGGTGGGGGGTAGGCATGTTGTTAGTTTTAATGGTGTAATTTATAACTATCTTGAGCTGGGCCACTCACTTGCTGCCAAGGGGTATGATTTTAATACCAACTCCGATACCGAGGTGTTGTTGGCACTTTGGCATATATATGGGGAGGAGATGGTTCACCATCTGCGGGGGATGTACGCTTTTGCAATTTGGGATAGTCAGCGACAGGGGCTGTTTTTGGCTCGGGATCCCTATGGTATTAAACCTCTCTATTATGCCGATGATGGCTCTTGTCTTCGTGTTGCCTCTCAGGTTAAGGCGTTGTTGCATAGCAAGGCTATTTCTCGGCAGCGGGATGTGGGAGGAGAGGTGGGATTTCTACTGTTTGGTTCAGTGCCAGAGCCATTTACCATCTATCGGGATATACGAGCTGTACCAGCAGGGTCTACGGTTTGGATAGATAGCTATGGCATGAGTTCTCCCCGTAAATTTTTTAACCTTGAGGAGAACTTTGCCAAATTAGCACCCAAGGGTCTCTCAGTTGTGACAGCCCAAGAAAATATTCGCCAAGCTCTCATTGATAGTCTATCCAGACATTTAACAAGTGATGTAACTGTGGGGCTTTTTCTTTCTGGTGGAATTGATTCTGGCGTGTTGTTGGCTCTTTTAGAGGAGTTGGGCCGGGACTATCTGCCAACTATAACTTTGGCTTTTGCTGAGTTTTACAACACGCAAAATGATGAAGCAAAAGTGGCCCAAACTGTGGCAAAACAATATGATATGGAGAACAAACCCCACACAATAACCCACAAAGATTTTACAGAAGATTGGCCAGCAATTTTAAAACATATGGATCAACCAACCATTGATGGGGTTAATAGTTGGTTTGTAAGCAAATCTGCCAAAAAAATGGGTCTGAAAGTGGCTCTGTCTGGAGTTGGTGGTGATGAGCTTTTTGGGGGGTATCCGAGTTTTGTTGATATTCCTCGTTGGAACCGCTGGCTCACTCTCCCAGCCAAGCTGCCCGGTTTGGGGCGAGGGGTAAGGCAGATAATGGAGAGATTTTTGCTGCCCAAAACATCTCTATCACCAAAAATGGCTGGTATGGTGGAGTATGGTGGTAGCAAGGAGGGAGCCTATCTGCTGCGGCGTGGTCTTTTTATGCCATGGGAGCTGCCAAATCTATTGGGTTTTGAAGCAACTTTAGAGGGGTTGGAGAGGCTTGATCCTCTTGCAAATATTCGTCAAATTGCCAATACCGCACCCAAATCCAAAAAAAGTTATGCTGCAATAGCCTGTATGGAGTCGTCACTTTATCTAAAAAATCAGTTGTTGCGTGATATGGATTGGGCAGGCATGGCCCATGGTTTGGAAATACGCACACCTTTGGTGGACACAACTTTAACTAAAACCGTTGCACCGCTGCTTAACACTTTTGGCTCGCGACTTTTGGGATCTGGCAAACCGGGTTTGGCAAACTCCCTGTTAAAATCCTTGCCGTCTAACGTGTTAAGCAGGAGGAAAAATGGCTTTGATCTGCCGTATAACCACTGGATGCAAAATTCTGCTGAGTTTGAAGAGACCATGAGAGTACCGGCTTTGTCCAACGGAAGCTGTCATTGGTCCCGGCGGATGGCTTACCACTTACTGAAAAATGTGCTATGAAAATATTGTATTATTCACCAAATCCCCTTTTAAATATTAATGATTCGGCTGGATATAGCACCCATATAGTAGAGATGATTGCTGCCTTTGAGAAAATGGGTCACACGGTGACGGTTTTAATAGCTGGTGGAACTACATCAAGAAACAAGCTGGTAACAAAACGAAGTTGGTTAAAAGCACTGATAAAAAAATGTATACCAAAACTTATT
The DNA here is from genome assembly GCA_015232795.1 of Magnetococcales bacterium. GTDB lineage: Bacteria > Pseudomonadota > Magnetococcia > Magnetococcales > JADFYX01. The sequence goes on along the minus strand of JADFYX010000003.1, from coordinate 15,435 downwards.
TGGTCCAGTTTAAAAGATCTGCGACTTTTGTACATTGATAAAAAGCTGCAAAATATACTTGAAGAAGAGATAAAAAAAACAGAGCCAGATTTAATTTATGAGCGAAGTAGTTATCTGCAAATGTCTGGCACAAAAGCAGCTTTGAATACTGGGACTAAACTTTTTCGAGAGATGAACGCACCGTTTCTGGAACAGAAGGTCTGTTTTGAAGGTGACTCACTGTTGTTAGGCAGAGCATTTTTAATTGAAAAAAAATATTCTAACATTCCCTCCTTGTTTGTGGTTGTCTCTAGGGTATTAGGAGAGAAACTGGGTGACTTATATAAACTACCAGCAGAAAAATTTTGTGTAACGCCAAATGCTGTTAACCCTGCCAAGTTAAGAATCGACATAAAAAAATCTCAAGCTCTGCGCCAAAAGATGCAATTATCAGAGTGTATGGTAATTGGATTTGTCGGCTCTATTTTTCCCTATCACAGTGTTGACCGCTTACTTTATGCATTTCATGATTTGTTGGTTTTAAAAAGTGATAAAAAATTACGACTGTTAATAGTCGGTGGTGGTGAGAGTTTATCTAATCTAAAAATGTTGGCGGTAGAGCTTGGTGTTGATGATTCAGTAATTTTTACCGAAAGTGTTGCCCACAAAGAGATCTATAACTATATAGATATTATGGATATTTGTGTTCTACCTGGTTCCAACTGGTATGGCTCTCCAGTTAAAATATTTGAATATGGCTTGTTGGCAAAGCCAATTGTTGCTGTAAACACTGAGCCAGTTACTGATGTTATTAACTCAGGTATTCATGGTTTAATTTGTCAGCCAACAAAAGAGTCCTTTTGTACAGCAATTCAAAAGCTGATTGACAACCCAAACCTAGGCCGGATGATGGGGTTGGAATTTCAAAATAAAGTTTTAAAAGAGCATACATGGCAGCAGATGGCAAAGAAGATAATTAAGGTTTATTGCGAGTTGTTATAGTAAATAGCTTGCAACTGCTGAATCTAGGCAATTATTAATGGCTACCATTCTCTATGTGACCCAGAGCATAGCACCTTTTGTGGTTGGGGGAATGCAGGAGGTCTCCCGTCGGCATATCTCCTATCTGCGTGGTAAGGGGCATGAGGTGGTGGCTTTCCACAGTCAGATGGACGGGCCAAGACAAGGGGATATTCACTCAGGTTTGCACCACATACCATGGCCCCAGTTTTCTCTCCGCTATCCTGGGCGTTATCCCCACACATTATACCGCTTAAGTCGTTTGGTAGCAGAGTGGTTGCCCAAGATAAAGCCAGATATAATCTACGCTGAAGGTCCGGTTGTAGGGCATATTTTCTCCATTAAAAACCGCCCACCAATTATATTCCATCCCCATGGGCTGGAGTCGTTGCAAGAAAAGTTTAAAATCAGGCATATTTTTTTAAAAAGACTCATTTTGCAACACTGTAAAAAGGCCGATATTGTCATAAGCCAAGGAGGGGATTTAGATAGATTATTAAGCAATAATACCAGGGTTAAAGCTAGTTGTGTTCGCTATTTACCCAACTCATTTGATGGCCCATTGGCATCTGCCAAACTCCCCCCTAAAAACAGGCGTTTGTTGTTTGTCGGCCGGAGGGAAAAAAGAAAAAATCTTAATTTTTTATTAAATATATGCGCGCAATATCCAGAGATTAAGCTGGATGTGGTAGGCTGTTCAGCCATAGCAGAGGTGGGTGAAAATATAAAATTTCATGGTGAAATACGTGATTCTCAACGTCTGTTAAAGTTATATCGCCAAGCTCATCTGTTGGTTCTGCCCAGCCTTGCCGAAGGAATGCCAACAGTAGTGTTAGAGTCCATGAGCCAGGGAACGCCAGTTGTGGCAAACAGTGTGGGAGCTGTTATGGATGTGGTCGTACCGGGTAAGACCGGGTGGCTGGTAGCTGTTGGAAATAGGGATGGAATGTTGCAGGCTTTGTTTGCGGGTTTAAGCTTGGATAGTTACCACTATCAAAAAATGTCGGCTAATTGTGTTGCTGCGGTAAAACATAGCTATTCTAAAGAGGTAGTGCAGGATATTTTAAACTCTATCGTTATCCAAGAGGTAGAGCTCCCCATTTTGTAGCTGCAAAATTATCTGTTGTTTGTGGACCGCCTCTAGTCGGTGGGTAACAGTTATTATGGTCAGCTTGTTATATTCAGAATAAATTTTTGTCAATATGCGGTTGGCAGTTTTTTTATCCAGTGCGGATGTAATTTCGTCTAGCAGCAAAATTTCCGGGTTGCCATAGAGAGCACGGGCAATGGCTATACGTTGGCGTTCTCCACCACTTATTATTGTGCCCCCATCGCCAACCTTGGTGTTTAAACCTTGTTGGCTGGTTAAAAAATCCCAAATTTCCACCTGTTTTAGCACCTTTTCAAGACACTCATAATCATACTTTCTTCCTAATAGTACGTTCTCTTTTACATCACCATCAAAAAGAAAAATATCTTGGGGGACATAAGCGATTTTGCTGCGCCAGGATTTCATGTTATCACCACTCAATACAACTCCATCAACTAAAATTGTACCTTTTGTTGGGGCTATAAGCCCGGTGATTATATCCAATAGAGTACTTTTACCGTGGCCGCTTTTGCCTATGATGGTGATTTTGTCGCTTTTGTTTATGGTTAAGTTTATGTCGTGTAACAGTTGGGTATCGTTGTTAAAGCAAACATTTATATTTTGCAGGGTGATTTTTTTGGTAAAGCCTATTTTGTTATCTCCCAACATCTCCGGCTTTTTGTTCAACTCTTGAAATACCACCTTTAAGGATTCTGTCGTGGCAATAACTTTGTTATAAGCGGTTAAAACCCGGTTGAATGAGGGGAGTAGGCGATACATAGCGAGGGCAAACAGCAGCATCAAGGGTACTAGTTTAAGTGTATTGCTCTGTTTTATATAGACAAAGGCGGTTATTGCCGAAATCATCAATAAAATACCTATAAACTCCAGCCCTAATCTGGGTATGTGTTGCAGGGTGTTTATTTTTATCTGGCTTATGGCACTGTTTTGTGCAGCTTTTTTGTATTTGTTGTGGATGGTTGTAAGGGATTGTAAAAATTTAAATATGCGTTGGTTGCCAAAAGCACTAGCAAGAATTCTATACTGACTTTGGGTAGCAGCAACCAGGCATTCACCAGCATTTTTTAATCTTTGGGAGGTGATGGATAACAAAGCAAAGGTAAAAACCAGCAAAATTGCCGAAAATATAATGGTTCCGGCCCAGTTGACGTATAACATCAAAGCTAAAAAAAGTATAAAAACCATAAACTCCGATACCATAACAAACATTGCCACAAACATTTCGGCAACCTGGCGGGATTCGTGGGTGACAATTCTGGTAAGGTCGCTGTTGTTACGGTTTGCAAAATGGTTTATGGAGTATTGCAGATAATTTTTAAAGGTGGTTGTTACCAAAAATTGAAACCTGTCGTAACAAAAGTGGGAAATCAAGTAAGAGTTCAGGAGTATTACAGCCACCCTTATAATATAGATAGCAATGAGGGTGATACCAAAATAGACCACAAATTTAACTGGGGATTCAAACTCCAAAACTGTGTATATGTAAGACAAAAAATTGTTGTTGGTTATAAAAGCAAAATCGTTGGCAGCAGCGGCAAATCCAGCGAGCAGAGATATGCTAAGCACATCAATAATAGAAGTAAAAAAACCAAACAGAGCAACCAATATAAACAGCTTTTTGCCTTTTGTTTGCAAAATAGCCATGACCATTAAAACTATCTGTTTGATATCCTTCATACTGTATAGCTATTCCAAAAATAAATTACACAAGATAAAAAAGCTTTTATTATTATGGGTCAAGGAAGATTATCTCCCTTGTGGGTTTGGGTAAAGCCCAAGGTTTTGTCTTTGCTTTTAAGTCTTTACATTTAAAAGCGTGGGGGTTTGGGGGCTGCAAGCCCTCCCAAGGTTTTGATTTTACGCAATAATAAACGGAACGGCTTTAAATTCCACAAACTATATTTTGTCCTGTTGTGCAAACCACCACTCTTGATGAACCCCAACACCTTATATAGCAAAACTCTGAAGCCTATATTCCCAAAACCAACCAAACCTAGGTTAACCCACTTAAAAAACAAGATAAGGAGTATAGCAGAAATGCAAAGTATATATGACCCCATCCTTGAAGAGATACGAAAAAAAGATATTGCTCTTGATCTTGGAACGAGCTTTCAAGGTGAATATGGTGCTGGTGTGGCCTATACAACGGCTCAGAGTGTGGCCTTTGGGGGTCTGTTATATGTTTGCATTCAAGATGGCACAGGTCAACAGCCGGACACTGCAACAGGATATTGGAGCGAAATTACCAACAAGGGTGATGCTGGCCCCCAGGGTATTCAGGGGATACAAGGGGAGCCGGGTAGTGCAGCAGCCACATCTATAGCTGTTGACGGACTTTATTTTGCTTCCGATCTTGATAGTGGTTTTGTTAGAAGCGGGGCCGACAACATTGTCATTAAAACTGGGGCTACAGATGCGCTGGCACTGGATGCCAGCCAAAACGCTACTTTTAGCAGCAATGTGATTATTACCGGCAATTTAAATGGTTTGGATATACAACAAAATGCCAACAACTCTCTGGTTATAGGAACTGGGGCTGGCAGTGCGCTAGCAGGTGATGCCGATAATGTCATCATGGGGGTTGGTGCTGCGGATGCTGCCACCTCTTTGTCAAAATCTGTTGTTATAGGTAAAGATGCCATTGGTGTCGGAGCCTACACAGGGTCTGGCTATGTGGTTATAGGTCATGAAGCTGGCAACTCTCTTACTTCATCATTGCCGGGAGTGTTGATTGGTCAAGGTGCAGGTAAAAGTGTATCCAGTAGGCATAATGTCGTGGCAATTGGAGCTGATGCTGCTAAGAATGCTATATGTAATTCAGGAAATATTTACATTGGATATAATGCAGGCATTAACTCTGGTGGTGGGGCAAACTGTATCTATCTTGGTAATAGTGTTGCAGCTCAAAACAGTGGGGGGTTGGATAATGTAGTTATTGGTGCCAGTGCTGCAAATGCCACACAAAATTTATCGGGCAGTGTTGTTATTGGTAAGGGGGCGTTGCAATCTGGTAATGGAACATCTGCTGATAATGTAATTATAGGTGATGGTGCCGGGAAAAATCTTTCATCTGGTGGTGGTAATGTACTTTTAGGTCACGATGCCGGAGCTCAGTTAACAACAGAATCCAACCAACTGGTTGTTGCCAACAGCAACACGTTAACTCCTTTGCTAGCAGGAGATTTTACCGATAAAAATATCGGTATAAACAGTACAGATTACGGCAGTGGAGCCGGGGTATTGGCCTTGGCCGATGTAACCACAGCCCCCACCAGTAACCCCACAGGTGGTGGAGTTATCTATTTTGATGCTGGGGTGTTGAAAATAAGAACTTCCACAGGTGTTTATACGGTAAATGTAACAGCGGTATAACTGTATATCCGGGCTAGGTAAAAAGAATATTATTTTTTAATGCTTTTATTATCTAGATATAGCTCTTCCATTTCACCCGCTATAATATCCCAAGTGTAGTATCGCTTAACATGATCAATACCGCGTTTGCTCATAGATTTATGCAAATATTGGTCTGCCAGTAGCTCTGTGATAGCTTGGGATATTATTAACGGCTTTCCTGTAACCACCAGTCCGGCTTTGGCATTTTCTACAATAGTTGCAGCCCCGACTTGGGGTGTGGTGATAACCGGGCAGCCTACTGCCATAGCTTCTAAAACTACATTGCCGAAATTTTCACTATGGGAAGGTAGTACCAGCAAGGAAGCATTTTTTAATAGCAGCCATTTTTTTTCCCCGTCAACGGGGCCGATAAAGTGAATTTTATCGGCAACGCCTTCTGCGCGGGCTTGGGCAAATAGTTTGCTGGTGATTGTTTCGTCATCATTGCCGGCAATTATCAGGGGTGGTTTTATACCAAAGCTCCAGGCACTGATAAGGCGATCCAGCCCTTTTATCCAGCTTATACGTCCAAGGGCCAAAATATAATCTTGTTTTTGCCAGGGTTGCAGTACTTGGTTTTTATGGTCAGATATTTTGGTAGGAGTTGTTACTCCATTGGCAACTATTTTTATTTTAGCGGTTGGTATGCCAAATTTTTCAAGGTCCAGTTGTTCTCGTTGGGAGGTAACGTGGATAGATTTAGCCCTTCTTAAAACTTTTTTGCCAATTAGATAGAGCCAAAGCCATTTAGCAACGGTACTTTTTGCGGTAAAGAGAGATTTTTCCAGCATACCACGTGGGGAAAAAACATAAGGAACCACAGATTTTATAGCAATACGCGAGGCCATACCTGTGGTCCAAGAAAAACAGGTATGAATATGAACTATATCGAAAGAGGCGATGTTTTCGGCAACGGCCTGGGCCATGGATGGAGAGTAGAAAAAACGTGAAAAAGGGGTCGGGGAGGCAAAATAGCGAACTGTAACACCATTTTGCACAACAGGTTTGTTAACTGTTGCTTTTAGGGCATCAGGACCATCTTGGTTGGTAGAATAGACATGCACATCGTGACCCTTTTTAGCCAAAGCAGTACAGAGTCCCATAACCGAAAATACAGGACCGCCATAGCGCACGGCAGGCCAGTAGTAGGGGGTTATGTGCAATATTTTCATTATAAATCCCGGTTAAGAAGGTTTCTATATATTTTGTTTAATAAACAACGGTAGATGTATAAAACTGTGTTGTGTAATATATAAAGCATATTATAAAATTATATCCTGCATTGTTAGCCATAATAGTATACTCATATACCAAGGTTTAACCAATTATACTCTATTATGTTGAGATATCTATCAGATGTTTCAATGATTTAGCTAGTACTAATTGATATGTTAATGTATATTGTCATAATACCACATATAAAAGAGTAATAACCTTTAAAAAGTTCAAATGAGTAACTGGTTATGTCGTGTCAAATTAGCTTTGAAGATCAAAAATTAAAAATTATTGTAGATGGCATGTTTACCCATAGGGTATGGCAGGCAATTGATGGATTTGCGGTTGATTTAGCTGAGGTTAAGTCTGTAGAGGTTGATTTTTCAAAAACGGTTTTTGTTGATAGTGGTGGTATAGGTTGTTTGATGTTATTAAAGGACAAAGTTGGTGATGATATTAATGTATCCTTAACAAATACCAACAGGGATGTGCATAAGATAATTACGACGGCAAATTTAGCGGAGATATTTACCGTAGCGTAGTTACTTCTAGTAAAAAAAAGCAGCTCCATAATTCAAGATAGCTTCCCAAAGTTAAAAAATCTTTTACTATCAGGGGTCCAGGGGAATTATTTCCCTGGTGGGTTTGGGCGAAGCCCAAGGTTTCGCTTTTGACTTTAAGCCTATAAAAGCCTTTAATTTCAAAAGCGAGGGGGTTTGGGGGGCTGCAAGCCCTCCCAAGGTTTGCCTATAAAAGCCAAAGCAATACAAAGCCAGGGGGTTAGGGCTGCAAGCCCACCCAAATTTTTGCTTTAGGTTTGATTGAATATATTAAAGTTAGAACAAAATTTAATATTGTTTAACAGATACCTCTTAACTCCAGCAAATCCATACTTTCCTGCCTGCTAACCAACCCACATTGAAATTAATTTAATAATATAAAAACCCTGCTTTTTTTGTTACTCTTGCCCACCAAGACTAAACGGTAGGGTTGCACTTGAGGAGCCAGGGCATAATGGAAGAAGATGACGAGATAAAAGCCGAACTGCGTAATTTATCTGGGCAGCAGTTTGAGGATTTTTTTTGTGATTTGATGGAGATGCACCATGGGTCTGACTTTCAGCGGGTTCGACCTTATCAGGGGGATGGTGGGGTTGATGGTTATCTTCTGGATAAAGAACATATTTTTGCCTGTTATGGTTCCCAAGGGGGAAAAGCCCCTGCTCAAAGCCAGACAAAAAAAATTAAAGAAGATTTTGCCAAGGCTGTTAAAACTGCAAAAAATCGCCCTTTAGGGTTTCAAAAATGGACCTTTGTTCATAACCATGTGGATGGTTTGGCAATCTCTGCTGTAGTTTTAATAAAAAAGCTTAAAAAAGAAAATCCTAATATAAAAATTGCTACATTTTGTTTCCAAGAGTTCAAAACCCTCTGGAAACGCAAAAGCTTTTTCTCTTCCTGTTTGCAACGTCCCAAACAAAAATCCCCAAAACCAAAAACCGAGCTGGACTGGCTTCTTCCTGAATTTCAACACATCCCACTGTTGGGGCGAGATGTTGAGATGAAGGAGTATATGGCCTGGCTCCAAGATGACAAAAGCCCGGTTGCGGTGCGGATACTTACCGGGGCAGGAGGCCGGGGCAAAACCCGTTTTGCTTGGGAGTTGTGTCGTAAAGCCGTTGAGAAACAATGGATGGTGGGGTTTTTAGGCACTAGTGATCTTGAATTTTTGCTGCAACAGACTGATCGTATAAGCTTTGAGTGGTATCAACCCACTCTGGTAGTGGTGGACTATGCCGCCTTTTTAGCTGGCGATCTAAATAAATGGTTTAGCCGTCTGCTATCTTTACCAGAACGAAAAAGACTCTCTTTGCGGATATTGTTATTAGAACGTACAGCCAAATGGGAGGAGGGGTGGTGTAAAGATGCTTTTGGGGGAGCCTCTTTTGCAGCACAAGGATTATTTGAATATTTAAACCCTACCGAACCAGAAGAGTTACCACAGCTATCAGAAATAAAGTTTCGTCACGATTTCTTAGAGGCTGTTATCAAGGGGTTGGGTAGCAATAAACTGCCACCAAAACCGGGCACAGATAAACAATTTGATCAACAGTTGGAGAAATCTGACTGGGGTGGACATCCCCTCTATCTGTTTATGGCTGGTATCTTGGCAGCAAAAAATGGCTTTGCAGATCTGCTTTTGTTGAATAATGTAGATCTGGCTATGTGGTTGGCTAAACGGGAACTTACACGTATTGAAAGGTTTGCCAAAGATGAAACCGGGCAGCTTTTAAAACATCTTGCTGCCTATGTCACCCTCTGTGAAGGCTTGGGCCATGCAGAGTTGATGGCGGTGGTTAAGGAAGAAAAAGAGCTGCTTGGTTATGATGGTGCTGCTGGCCGCAGAGCTATGGTTGATCTTCTGCAACAGGTGCTACCAACCCCAAATGGTGAAGGCGCAGCCCCGGTTCGCCCTGATATGATTGGTGAGGCTTTGACTATTTTAGCCTTGGATGCAAAACCTACCGCAAAGCAAATACCAGTGGCAGCGCGGGCTATGCACTATTCCCAAGGTCGGGCAATTGCAGCAATTATACGTTGTGGGCAGGATTTTGTTTATCAGGGTGAACGCCAAGAGCCATTGAATTGGTTAAAATCTATTATAGAGCATGAAGATATCTCATTGGCTATGCTCATCACAATAGACGAGCAAATGCCAGATTACAGTCTGGGGCTGGTGGAGTTGACCGCTCAGATCGAAGCGCGCATTGTTGCTATCTTACGGGATGAAATTGGGGGAGATGAGAAGCATGAAAAAATTGCGCAACTAAGTCAATATCTTAATAATCTATCGGTACGTTTAAGTGACCTTGGGCTTCATGATGATGCTATGGAAAAGGCCCAGGAGGCGGAGGAGATCTATCGCAAGCTAAGTAAAAGAGAGCCGGATGTTTATTTGCCAGATTTGGCTAATTCACTCAACAATATAGCCAATAGATACAGTGACCTAGGCCAAAAAGAAGCAGCCCTTGCCCCGGCCCAGGAGGCGGAGGAGATAAGACGCAAGCTAAGTAAAAGGCAGCCGGATGTTTATTTGCCAGATTTGGCTATGTCACTCAACAATATAGCCAATAGATACAGTGACCTAGGCCAAAAAGAAGCAGCCCTTGCCCTTGCCCCGGCCCAGGAGGCGGAGGATATCTATCGCAAGCTAAGTAAAAGGCAGCCGGATGTTTATTTGCCAAAATTGGCTCTTTCACTCAACACTCTTGCTATTAGATACAGTGAACTAGGCCAAAAAGAAGCAGCCCTTGCCCCGGCCCAGGAGGCGGTGGAAAAATTATCAGGTGCTTTTTTCCAGATTCCTCTGGCTTATCAGCCGTGGATGGAAGTTATGGTGGGTAATTATCGCATTTATTGTAGTGAGTTAAATCAAGTGCCTGATATGGAGTTACTAGAACCTATTTTGAAAAAACTTGATGAGTTGAAGAATAAATGATCTATTGCTTGGTTTTTTTCTTTGGCTTTTTGTCTGCCCCCACCCATAGCAGGTAACTTGCTTTGCCAAGAGAGTAAAACCCAAAACTGACTGGGTTTTACTCTCTTGGTAATTGATATACTCGCCGGGACTTTTTTTCAAAAGCGAAAAAAAGCCTTTTTAAATCCGGCGTTTTTATAAGCACAGGCCAAACCTTGGGCGCTGCCCAAACCCGCAAGGGAGATGATCTCCCTTGACCCACACTAATACAGGCTAAACTGAACTGCATAAAAAAAGGGCCGCTAAATTATAGCGACCCTTTTCTCTTTTTTTACTACTACTAATGCATCTTATCCCGCAAAGCTACAATCACTCGCCTTGGCGCGTGTATCCATATTCTTACCACGGTTCGTATGATCGTCAATCTCAGCCGCACTACCAATCATCCGCCCAAATAAGAAAGTCGTAAATGCCGCCTTCTCCAACGCATCACCACTAATCTCACCATTCTTATACGGTACCCACAACATCTTTAACAAAATAACCGCAATAACCGCATCAACATTCACACAGTACACATTCTTGCTAACCCCTGTGTCCTTTAGTGCCTGTACTACATTGTGGTAATAATCTTGGAAAATGTTATACTCACCACGCTTCTTAAATAACTTGTCAACAAATACCTCACGAGGATCATAGTTAACAGGCTTGTTCTTAAATACAGGGTGGTTGATACATGGTATCTTCGCATAACCCAAATCGCCCGCTGCCTTGGCTTGGGTCTTGTAAACCTTATACTCCTTGGCATAAGCTGTCGCCATGGCCTTTAAGTTTAACTTGTGACCCTTCAAACCAGGATCTTCCAAGTTGGAATCTGCAAAACGCTCCATCAAAAAGGCTATCGCCTCAAAACCGTTGCCGCCATGGGCAAAGCCGGTGTGGGATAAAAAGCCAAGGTAGCCCTTGTTAACCTGAATACGCTCTGGAACCTCAGGGCCGTCTGCACTCACAGCACCCTTGGCACCCTGCGCCGAAATCGTGCCAGGACCGTTGGTAATCAATAATCCTTGCAGAACTGAAAATGAGAATTTCTCCTCTTCAGTGGGTCTTCTGCCCAACAAAGCTGCAAATGCAGTCTCTGTAAAGCTCCAATCGTTGGTCATCTCGCCATTGTCAGTACCACAGAAAGACTTCTTGTCTTGCTTGTCCGCAGGTACCGCAGAACCTACCAACGCACTGAAAATACGGAAATGCCATGGCATGTTTAAAAGTGTGGTTTGCGAAAGTCTGCGACGCATAAACGCACTCCATGCCAAATGACATGTAATGGCAGCCAATACCTGACTATCACGTAATTCTCCTCCTTTACGCTCTGCTAAGGCTTTTAAGAAATCAATAAATACCGACTTAACCCCTCTTGCCTCCAACGCTGCCAACATCACCTTGCCACGCTTGCCGCTCTTATCACCTACTAAAACACCATCAGTCGCCTCGGCTGCTTTTTCAAGCTGTTCACTGAAATCAAAATCAGTATTCGCCGGATCTTCAAGTCTGGCTAAACCAAATAGCTCAATTATCGCAGCAACCGCATCCCTAGATGATTGAACCTCTTTTGGTCCCAATACCGCAACCGCAGTCGATAAACATGCGTTGGGGCTACTACCCGCCTCTCTTGCTGCATCGGCTGCTGCCAAACCAACGTTGCCACTCTGGTTAACATATGCGTTCAATGCCACATTAGCCATGGCTGCGCCGTTTGCATCTGGGTATTCCCTAATCAACGACTGAACTAAATTCTCCTCAAAACTCTTGGTCGAAGCATCCAAAACACTAACACCATGAATCTGGGTCACCTGAGTTTTGCCGTCCATACGTGAAGCACCAGAACAATCCTTCAAGGTCTGTCTTGGGAAAATCGTTCCAACCTGCCTTCTTAACGCCTCAATCTGCTCGTTATATGGGGGAATAGCCTCAACTACTGTTGGTGATAATTCTGCTGGAAATGCCAATCCCATGTTGTTGTTAAACCAACATTTTGGCTCTAAATTACCCCGTGGCGCAAAGTCCGGCTTAATGCCGTTCATCATCATTACAGATGTCAACGCCAACGGAATGTGCGAAATGTTGGTTACAACCGCACCCTTTGCCGAACAAGTTGGCGAATCCGGCGTAAAAATAGCCTTCACACCAAACTTATCCAAAAACCATTTCTCTTTGGCCTCGGCATTATCACCACTGCCTGCAACCGCGCCCGCATGTCCACACGCTCTGGTCAATTTGGCCTTCCAACGCCCAACAACACAAACAACAACCGGCTTTTCAAACTCTAAATCATGCTCATAATATCCGCCCGGCTCAATATACATAACCATAGCCTTGGTTCTGTCATCGTTATGCATGGCATAGGTAAATTCAGGAGCAGAATATTGAATATAAAGATCTTTACCAGACGATAAGGAAACAGTCGTTCCCCAACCCGCAGTCAAAAGATAAGTCGCCATGGTGGTGGTAAAGTTGCCAGAGTTGGAAAAAATAGCAATGGAACCAGGAACCATAGACTCCTCTGGGGAATCACCACCCAAAGCACCGCCCAAACGTACCTTGTTGTGCGCATCACCCACACCCAAACAGTTGGCACCAAATACATCCACACCACGCCATTGACAATATTGGCGAATCATACGGGAATGCTTTACCTTAACTTTCTCAGTTAAAATAATAACCTTCTTAAGATCAGGATTAACCCGAACCGCCTCGATAACTGAATCCTTAACCCCTGCTGGCGGTACGTAAACTACCGCTACGTTAAATTTATGACCAGCTTCCAACGCTTCTAAAACATTGTTATAAACCGGAATATCACCGATTTTGGTTTTCATTACCGAACCCGAACGACCCGGCATGGTACCACAAACAATGTTACCACCTGAGAACTCATGGCTGGTTGGTGTAACTGTCTTACTCTCACCACCAAGAATATTTAAAACACAAACCTTGTCATCCTTCGTGGCCATGTCGGCTAGAGAATGAATCCCTACATAATAGGGAAACTCATCTTCTCCACGGGCGGTCTGAAAGTTAAAGCCCTTATTTAAATCTGTATTAGTTTTCATAGCTATGGCTATCCTCAAATTTTATAACTCACTATTCCAATTCAAACACTGCAATCTATCCCAGGTTGAACCGATAAGGAGACCCCACTTAAAGGAGTTTTGATTGACTATTTGATACCCAGTTTAGTGGCGATCATCTTGCGTCCACCTTCTTTCATCCAGATGTCCATATTTTGAGCAAAATTAATAACTTCACTCATTGCGGAATCATAGCCAAACATGGAATAAGGAACGCCTAAACTGTCTAGAGTATCCTTCACATAGCCCATACCCCGAACCACATTTGGACCACCACGTCCTACCAGAACATAAATTGGGGTCGGTCCATGCTCGCTAAAATACTCGCGAAGCCCATCTGCCATAGCCCGGAAGGTCTCATAAATATCTGTATTGTTTGCTTTACCACCAATCAAAAACAGCACATTTGTCTGTGCTAACCAGTGTTTGTATGTAATCTGGCTGATCTCAAGCATCTTTTGATATGGCGGGTTGCCGCCAAAGTCAGATGATATTGTCGCAGCATCACCAAGCAGCTCAGTAACCAACGCATTTGCACCACCACCAAAGGTCATGGCGGTAATTGTTCCGGCTGGGTTGATAATGGTCACATCCGACTGCCCCTGATAGGTACGCAGTTGGTTTACCTCCAACTCATAATCAGAAAGGTCGTTTGAGTCCAAATCGGAAGGAAGTCCCAAACGCAGACGGTTGCGGTCGTCATTATCAAATGCACATTTAAAATCACATGCGATAGGCTCCAGGCGACCTGCAGCGTTACGTGCCAAACGAATTGGATTTAACTCCAATGTGGTCATGCCATAGCCGTTAAATAGATCCCACAATTTTGTGATGTTCTGCACCAATGGAGAAATAATCTCGTTGGGAGCACCCAATTTTTGCAGAGCATTATTAACAATAAATCCTTTTAGACCTGTCAACGTGTCAAAAGGAACTACCGCTATCTTCTCCGGTGGCAACTCCTCAATGTCCATACCGCCATGATGGGTGATTGTCAGAGTTGGCGCTCTAAAGATGGTGTTGTCTGTTATAGAGACATAAATCTCATGCTCTGCCTCAATAAATGCCTCGTATGTTACACCTTCAGATTTCGCAAATGCATTGCCGTGGCGATGCTCAGCAAAATATAGACGCTCTTTCTCTTTTAATGCTGTACGCAAATCTGAGGCAATGCCAAGTAAGCCAGCCTTACCTTTCTTACCAATGCCACCCTTAAAAACAGGTTTTACCAGTAGTTTGCCATATTTGTTAAGCATGGCTTGGATTTGCTCGTTGGTTGCTTCAGCTGGAAGGACTTCTGCTGTTGGGAAATCAACATACTTGAGTAGCTTGGCCCCCCATTTCATGCCTGTAATTTGCATAGTGTGGCTCCTCACTCATCGTGTTTGGTTCGTAGTTTCAACTAAACGCACCAGTGTTGGTGTATCTTCTTTCTTTTATTGCTAGCTTAAATTTTATCTTTGCTGAATTCTAATAAAGGAAAAAATCTACCGATAAAAAAAAGGCAAGCCCGATAACTTCTCCGGCTTACCCACTAAAATCTGGTAAAAAAAAATCTTAATTGGTCGAAACCAGAAAAATCTTTTTTAATCTACTTGTCATCTAAACTTATCTTTAAAAATGTAAAAAATGGCGGGAGCGACGGGGCTTGAACCCGCGACCTCCGGCGTGACAGGCCGGCACTCTAACCAACTGAGCTACGCCCCCAATCCAGTCTTCGAGTCCACGCTCGCGAATTTCGGAGCCAGAACCCAGACGTTCTACCTGCTATTCAACACCGCACCATCATCTCCTTGCCTGGCAGCGGAAAAACATTGGTGGGCGGAACAGGGCTCGAACCTGTGACCCTCGGCTTGTAAGGCCGATGCTCTCCCAGCTGAGCTACCCGCCCACGTAAAAAGTAAGAGGCATATATCTTTTATTTATTCAAGCGTCAAGAATTAATTTTATCAACATATAAAAAAATCCCCTTCCTATTACAAAGCTCCGGAGCAACAAAAAATCATTGAAATAAAGAACATAGCTTTTTATTTTGCCCTGCCATTTTAACAAAAAAAGCAAGGCGAAATCCCTTTATTAAATAATACGCTCTTTATTTCGGGATTTCTC
>JADFYX010000039.1 GCA_015232795.1 Magnetococcales bacterium | reverse complement strand
CAGTAATACTAATTAGGCTTTTTAACTATGTATAACAAAAAATTTGCTCTGTTTATAACAATAGGGATTATGGTATCGGCTTTTTTTTGGTTTGATGTCGGTCAATACTTTACCCTTGCTTTTTTTAAATCACAGCAAGAGGCAATAGCTACATTTTACACAAACAATCCTACAGAGACCATGCTCATTTATTTTACTATTTATGTCATAGTTACTGGGCTTTCTTTACCGGGGGCAGCTATATTGACCCTTGCTGGTGGGGCAATTTTTGGTGTTGTATCAGGTACAATATTAATTTCATTTGCCTCCTCTATTGGTGCTACACTGGCTTTTATAGCCTCCCGTTATCTTTTGCGTGATTTTATTATTGCTAAATTTGGTGATAAACTCTCCACAATAAATGAAGGGATAAAAAAAGATGGTGCACTTTATCTTTTCACTCTGCGTTTAGTCCCTGCCTTTCCATTTTTTATAATCAACATGGTTATGGGTTTAACCGCCTTACCCACCGCAACTTTCTATATTGTCAGCCAAATCGGTATGCTGGCTGGTACTGTTGTTTATGTGAACGCAGGCACGCAAATAGCCCAATTAGAATCATTATCTGGTATTTTATCCCCTGAGTTAATGGGATCTTTTGTACTTTTGGGTATTTTTCCAATTATAGCAAAAAAAGTGGTGGAGAAAATAAAAGCCAAAAAAGTTTATGCAAATTATCCCAAACCAAAAACATTTGAGCGGAATTTAATTTCTATAGGCGGTGGTTCTGCTGGTTTGGTTACTACTTATATAGGTGCTGCAGTTAAAGCCAAGGTAACTCTTATCGAAAAACATAAAATGGGTGGTGACTGCCTGAACACGGGCTGTGTGCCATCCAAGGCTCTTATTCGCTCTGCCAAATTTCTCTCCCATGCCAGTCGAGCTAAAGAATTAGGTTTTCGTTCTGCAACAGTAGAATTTGAGTTTGCCGAGGTTATGGAACGGGTCCAAAGGGTGATATCCACAGTTGCACCCCACGACTCCATAGAACGCTACACTGAACTAGGGGTAGAGTGTATAATAGGAGAAGCACGTATCACCTCTCCCTATCATGTAGAGGTAAATGGAAAAACTCTTACCACCAAAAATATTATAATAGCCACCGGGGCAAGGCCAGACATGCCGCCAATTGCAGGTATCATGGATATGAACCCCTATACATCAGACACCATATGGGCAATTAGAGAGCAGCCCAAAAGGTTGTTGGTATTGGGAGCTGGGCCTATTGGTTGCGAGTTAACCCAGACATTTGCCCGTCTCGGCTGTGAGACGACTCAGGTTCTCAGAGGCAGCCGTTTGCTGAAAAAAGAAGATCCTGAAATTTCCCAAATGGTTCTGGATAGGTTTCGCAAGGAAGGTATCAATGTGCTTTTAGAACACAAAATGGAACAGTTTATAAAAGATGGCGAACAAAAAATTTTAATATGTTCACACAAAGGTGAAGAGGTACGAATTGCCTTTGACCTGCTTTTAGTAGCTAGTGGACGCAAACCTAATGTGTCGGGCTTTGGGCTGGAAGAGCTAAGGGTAGAACTTAACCCAGACTTTACTATTAAAACCGATCAATATCTGCGCACCAACTATCCCAACATTTTTGCCTGTGGTGATGTAGCAGGACCATTTCAGTTTACCCATACTGCCGCTCACCAAGCTTGGTATGCCTCTGTAAACGCCCTTTTTGGCCGTTTCAAACGTTTTAAAGTTGATTATTCAGTTATCCCTTGGGCGACATTTACCGACCCAGAGGTGGCCCGTGTAGGGTTAAACCAACAAGAGGCCATTGCCCGCGGTATTCCCCATGAAATAACCACATATGGTATTGATGACCTAGATAGAGCCATTGCCGATGAGGAGGCACACGGTATAGTTAAGGTATTGACTGTTCCTGGTAAAGATAAAATTCTTGGGGTGACAATAGTTGGTGATCATGCAGGAGATATTATTGCAGAGTATGTTGCTGCCATGCGACATGGTTTTGGGATGAATAAAATACTTGGTACTATACATATCTATCCTACTCTAGCTGAAGCCAATAAATATGCAGCAGGAGTATGGAAAAAAAGCCACGTATCTCCAAAAGTCATGCATTTCCTAGAAAAATTTCACACTTGGTCACGAAATTAGACCAATACTCTGCACTGGTAAATGGTAACTATCATAAAGTGGTAAACCATACCTAATATGCTATTGCAGTTATTATGATTTTGGGGTATAGATAAAATGAGTTTAAAAATGTATCAATCCAGGCCCAAGCTACAATATTCAGGTTTAACTACAACGCGATTTAAACTACTACATTTAAAAAATTAATAGGGTAAATTTTCCATGTCAACAGTAGTAGGTTACTCCCAAGAACAAATTATCGATTTAATGCAGGTAATTCCTTTTTTTGAGACTTTTACTCTCTATGAGAAAAAAAGGATGGCTAGCTTTCAAGGTGGGTTTGTAACCTATGGTCCGGGTACTAAAATTATCACTGAGGGCAAAAAAGACACCAGCTTTTATATTCTATTAACTGGCAGAGTAGCAACGGTAAAACAGGGTGCAGAACTAAACACAATGGGTAAAGGTGAGATTTTTGGGGAGATGGCATTTTTTGCCAACACCGAAAGAAGCACCTCAGTGGTTGCCCAAGAGAGTGTTTTTCTCTTTCGTTTTAACCAAGAGTCACTGCAAAAGTTGGGATGTGAAATTCGCGAAAAAATCAAGGATCAATGTATCCTTAAAATGATCAAAAGAGTAGATAAACTCACCGAACGTTTAAGGGTACGTATGTAGTTACGGTAACTCTAAAAGATGGATAGCTTGCTCATAATATTTACACTCTAGATCCTTTTTACTGTTCTTTGAACTACTGGAAACCACTATAACTTTCTGGCATTTATCATCTAGCCATGCAACCCCTTTTACATTGCAAAATTCATTATTTTTATTGCTGGGAAAATCATAAATCACTCCTCTACCCTGCCACTCAAAATTTATAAGATCAAGCATACCAACCCAGAGTTTTCTGCTAGCGTTGGAGAGTATCACCACACTACCATCCGTCCCTTTTTTATTGGCAATAATATCCAACTCAGAATAATCTATAAAATTCACATTATCAGGTAAAGATATCTGCAAATCGTGTTGCCATTTATCCTCGCCAGGTTTAAAAACTTGAATACGCCCACTTCCAGGAATCTTACTGGGTATTCCCGTCCTACAGCAGTTACCTTCACACAGCGCCAACAGACGGGGCTGGTCATCATCTTGGTTGTTGATTATTCCAATCCCCTCAAACCCCTTCACCTTACTGGGCAACTCATAATCCAACCAATTTTCTTTGCCGTTTAGGTTCTTAGCAATAATTACCACTTTGCCGTTATACAAGATCTTTTTTTTACCACTCTTTTTTTTCATAACTCTTTTAACAGACTCGACAACCATATAGAGATTATCATCATTAAATTTCATGGAATTACAAGATACACCAGCAAAACCTTTTATTTTGCTCTTTGTGGGCAAGGTAATTGACAACCACTCTTTACCACTGATAATTGGTTTTGTAATAGGACCCATAACAGCCAGACGAGCAATATTTTTACAGTTATCAAAAACCACAAAAATATCATCATTATTTTTCACAACTCCACTAGGAGTACACTTTGCACAACCACCTTTTATATTTTTAAAAAGATCTTCAAACTTCCCCGAAGCACGCAAAATCAATTTTTTATTCATGAGATATCTCCTGGTGGTCTGTTTAGTAGCAACTTACTAATTATTCAGACGACAATGGCACTACTTCTGGATCTTGAAACAGGCTTTTAATTCCCCCACGTCCTTTGATTATTATAGGCTTTGCAGGATCACCAAGGGGTATAAACTCCTGGCTTTTAGCCATTGGGGCTGTCTCTTGATAGCTCTCTTGTTGGGCCTCTGGTTTGGCTTCTATCTGGGGCTTTGGTACTATGATCTGCTTTGGAGCAAGGTTAATGTATGGCTTTTCGACAAAGGGAACCTCTAATTTACTAACTGGTCTTGGCTGGGGTGGCTCTTCAGATGGGCTAGAGTTACCTTTTGCATCAAAGGTTACGCTCAATGGTGAACCAGTTGAAGGCCACTGTCCTTTTAATTTGTTTATACCGTCAGGAGCAGAGAAAACTAAATAACTATAACTACCGTAATGGGGTAGTTTTCTGGCTATAATTGGTAGCAGTTGAGGGAAACTCTCTGGTTTACCGATAACCTGTACTAAAGCTGATTTTTCATCTTCTGGATTATTGCCCACCAAAACAGTTATCTCTTTTCTGTCATCATACCACTCTCCATTAAGCTGTATACGTCGGGTCTGTACACCCTCCCCTACGCCAAACTTAAACAAACTGTTTATTAATTTGGGGCCAAAACGGTTCTCTTGCCCAAATAACCATACGGCACGGTTGGAGGGCAGTTCTGACATTGCATTATCTGGGGTGAGGCCCAAATTCCAGGCTACAGCCACCTTTCTATATATCGCAACCGCTTTTTTCGTTGCCTCACCAGGATATATGATCAAACCACGTTTAGCTCCAAAAGCCTTGGAGAGTGTAACGGGACGTTCTTCAGAATAGAGAGTTCGAAACAGATCTGAACTTGGATCAACATCCAGGCGCATAGGACGAAGTGATGTTTTAAAGTTAAAACTCTGGGATTTTTCAACCATTGATCGCCAAAACACCTGGGGATTTGGGTCGCCTACCTGGGTAACTGTAATGGGAACCCACAGTTTATAAACAGGCCCAGTTTGGGTTTGGCTTATTGTCGCAGTTATTTTATAATTGCTGTCTGCCAATTGCGTTGCAACGGCTCTCTCCAACACTAATGAGGGAGCACCTGTTCTCTGGGTCCACTGCTTAAAAAAATCGTCTAGATCAAGATGAGTCGCCAAAAGCATGCTGCTTTGCAAATCGTCATATGATGCCCGTTTAAAAAGGTTATCCCGATAGAAATACCGCAAACCAGCAACAAAAGCTGCATCACCTACTTGCATACGTAGTTGATGAAATAAAAAAGCAGATTTGCCATAACCAACCGCTTGGGACGATTTATTATGACGACCATAAAATTCGGATAGAGGAAAATCATTGGATTTACTAACAAAATCACCATAACTAATAAGAGCATTTCGGCGATATCTAAGACCACTTCCCTTACGTTCCTGCAACCAATAATCAGCCAGATAAGCGGTTAAACCTTCACACCAATTACCCATTGTATAATCAACAAAAACTCCATTTCCCCACCAGTTATGCAATATTTCATGGGGAAGCGAGGTGTGAAGAATAAATGGTAGACGCAGAACTTTAGAACCTAATAAAGTGAACGATGCCATACCAAAACCGGTCTGGCGATAATTCTCCACAACGGCAAATTTTTTATAAGGATATGGACCGAGAAGATCACGATAGAGTTCAATATATTTTTTTGAATTATCAAGATAACTCTTGGCTAATTTTGGCGCATCACTACGAAAAAAAGCATACAGTTCGGTACCGTCATCCATGGTCTGATTATACTCAACCCATTTGCCAGCTATAAGGGTTATCTCATCACAAGGCTGCTTTGCAATCCAACCTGACCAAGAGGGGCTTAAGGGATTGCTGTTGGCTGAACCTATAGGGATCCTTTTGCCTTGACTTACAGATTTCCAACCATGGGGCAGTTGTACTGTTAACTCAAATTGCAAAAGAGCAGAGCCAATTTGGGGATACCAAACAGAACTTCCACCCAAAGTCACACCTTGAGCCTCAATAGGTGTGGATTTATCTTTTAACTCACCTTGATAAACAATGGTAAACTGTCCCGGTTTATCATCTTCATTATCTTGCAACTGTAGATAATAACGCCTGCAACTACTCACACCACACTGCTCTGTAGTGGCAGGAGTAGTCATTGTCACCCCTTGCCAAGAGGTAACCTGCATTCCAAGATTTAACAATAGACCAGAAGTAGCCAAAACAGCCCTTTGGCTGCTGGGAATGGTAATAACGTCGGTAACACTTAAATAACTTTTAGAAGGATCAACCTCAACAGTGATAGAGTGCTCAATTTGAGAGTCTGCAAGCGCAGTTGAAGCACTCACAACCATTGACATTGCAAGAAAGAAAACTACCCCAATGGAGCATATAATATATTTACTCTTCATCCATCATAACCGGATTGTTTTTGATAAATGTAGCAAATTCCTTAGCAGGAATAGGCCGACTATATAGATAACCTTGAATTTCGTTACAGCCATGATCACGTAAAAACTCCAACTGTACCTTCTTTTCAACTCCCTCTGCAATTACAGTCAGACCCAAACTATTAGCCAAGCCAATTATAGTTCTCACCAATGCGGCATCTTCTAAATCTTCAGTACAATTTCGCACAAATGAACGGTCGACCTTCAGTGTACCAAAAGGAAACCGCTTCAAATAGCTTAAAGAAGAAAAACCGGTGCCAAAATCATCAATTGCCAGTGGAATGTTCTTTTCAGCCAAGGCATTTAGTTTGTGAAAAGTCTCCTCAACATCTCCCATGGCAATACTTTCTGTTAACTCCAACTCTAACCAACGATGTTGTATTCCTGTCTCTTGGATGATTTTAAACACCACATCGGTAAAATCAGGCTGGCGGAATTGAATCCCAGAGAGGTTGACAGCCACCCTTATCGATGGCAGACCAGCTTTGCTCCATTTTTTCATCTGCATACACGCTGTACGCAAAGCCCACTCACCCATTGGCACTATGAGGCCCGTCTCTTCTGCTAGGGGAATAAACTCTCCAGGTGATATTATGCCCTGCAAAGGATGAATCCAACGCATCAAAGCCTCAGCACCAACTAGCTTGCCGGAAGCTAAATCCATCTGTGGCTGATAATAAAGAACAAATTCCCCTTTTTCTAAAGCACTACGCAGACTACTCTCCATCAACATCCTCGCCATGGATGCCGTGTTAAGATCGTCACGATAAAATTGAAAATTATTCCGCCCCTGTTCTTTAGCATGATACATGGCGGCATCGGCACTCTTTAACAGAGTTTTTACATCTTCACCATCTGTAGGAGCTAAACCTATGCCTATACTGGCCCCAATAAAAAATTCCACATCTTCCCCATCAATAGGGAAAGGATTTTTTAAAGATTCCAACATATCTTGGGCTATTCTTGCGACATCTTGAGAGTGACTAAAACGAGGTAGAATAACCCCAAACTCATCACCACCCATTCTGCCCAATGTGGAATGCTGGGGAAGACATCTTGACAAACGTCTACCAACTCTTACTAGTAGGTCGTCACCTTTATCATGGCCTAGAGTCTCGTTTACAACTTTAAAACGGTCTAAATCCAGCAACATAACACAAACTAGACCATCCCGCTCTTTGGACTCTGTCAAAGCTAAGGCAAGTCGTTCTTGGAATAAATGGCGATTGGGCAGATCGGTCAAGGTGTCGTGACCTGAGAGATAAAGCAGATTGGCTTCGGACTCTTTTAATGCCGTCAGATCTGAAAAAACACCGACATAGTTTGTACACTGACCATCAGCACTCTTAACAGCACTAACTGTTACCCACTGGGGAAAAACCTCACCATCCTTACGGCGATTCCAAAACTCCCCCTGCCAACGCCCAGAAACATTTAAAGATTCCCAAAACTTTTTATAAAAAGTTTTGTTATGTCGCCCCGAACTAACCATGTTCATGCTTTTGCCAATCACTTCTTCAGGAAAATATCCAGTTATAGTGGAAAAAGCTGGGTTTACAGATTGGATAATGCCTTTGGGATTTGTAACTACAATTCCCTCAGAGGTGTTGTCAAACACAATAGAGGCGAGATTTATCTGCCGTTCAGCTTCAATATCTTTTAAAAGATATCGCACCCGGTTACGCAGCATAGCCCAGTGAATAGGTTTAGGAATAAAATCAACGGCACCAGCAGCGTAGGCATCATCTACAGAGTTGTCATCGTTTAGTCCGGTTATCATTAAAACCGGAATGTTTTTGCTATCAGAACGGTTTTTCATTATGGAGAGTGTTTCAAAACCATCCATAATCGGCATGCTGGCATCCAACAACACCACATCTGGCAGACTATTTTCTAAAGCTGACAAAGCCTCTTGACCATTGTTAAGACCCAATGTTGCATAACCCAACTTCTCCAAAAACCGGCATAGCATCAGCCTTGTGACTGGATCGTCGTCCACAACAAAGAAAAAAGGCTGTTTGGTCATTCTAAATCCATGGGTATCTTAAATCTAAATAAGGCAGTTAAAAATTCTACATATGACGACTTAGCGATTCTCCAACTCTTATTAGCAACAAAAAAGAAGGTAACCTCTACCAGTATACCAGATAAATCAAACTATTTACCCACTATCTAGGTTCAAGGTTTATAATCCTATTAATTCAGCTTCATCTTTAGCACTGTCATAAATCATGAAGGTTGCAGGACCATTAAAACCGTGGGCAGAGCCAGGGTTTAAAACTCTGGTATTTCCCTCTAAATGGTTGACTACCTTATGGGTATGTCCAGTTATTACCAGCCGATAATCACCGCATTTAATCAAAGCGTTTAAAAAAGTTGGAACTGTGCCATGGTAAACCACTATTTTACCTTCGTCACACTCCCTAACCATCACATCTCCCTCAATCTCCGCTTTAATTATTTCAACTCTTTTGGTTAACATCTCCCGCTCACCATCATTATTTCCAAAGACAAAACCAACATCCAAACCAGCAAATAGCTTCAATGTCTGTGGTGAGCCAATATCCCCTGCATGAAATACTTTATCAACACCTCTTGCGAAAAATATCTCAACGGCTTTGCGTACATTCTCTAACTGGTCATGGGTATCTGAAATAATTCCAATCAACATTTTTTTCGTTTCTCTCCATAGAGTTACAAATTACAAGTCAGTTCTAAATATGGGGCACAACAAGGTTTAGCACACTTATTGCTATCCAAATTATTATAATCCATCAAACGTCAATTAACCTACTTAAGAAAATAAAACATACTATGGCTTCTTCAATTATCAGCAGCGAACACTCTTTATTTAATTTAACAGCTAAACAGTGCCCTATCTGTGCTAGCCACCCAAGACACATTTATGAGTGTACAGAGTGTGGTGAAATACGCTGTGGCAGCAACTCCTGCAGTGGCAGTTATGGGGCTGAATATCCACGATGGGCAGCCTTTAAAGGTAAATGTCGCCACTGTGGTATTGGTACTTATCAAATAGCCGAAGATATAAGAGCTTCAGATATAGATACAATTATAAAAAAACTTCCCAGCGCTCG
This sequence comes from Magnetococcales bacterium, assembly GCA_015232795.1. Lineage (GTDB taxonomy): Bacteria > Pseudomonadota > Magnetococcia > Magnetococcales > JADFYX01. The sequence goes on along the minus strand of JADFYX010000039.1, from coordinate 3,395 downwards.
TCCTAGGAAGTACGTCCCACCGTTACAATATGGAGCCTTTTAATATCTAAAATCCGTCGGGCTACCCGGCGGATATCTTTTTTGCTTACACTTCTGATTCTCTGGGGCCACTTTTCAAGATAATCCAGACCCCGGTCATAAAAACCAATTACACCCCAAGTACCAGCCAACTTGCCTAAACCATCCAGGTTCAAGGGAAAAGAGCCTGTCAAATACCGTTTGACATCCGCAAGCTCTTCACTACCCACATCTTCATTAGCCATACGTTTTAACTCATCAAATATCAGCTTTTTCGACTCGGCAACAGAAGCGGTTTTAGTCTGCATACTGATAACAAATGGTCCCTGTGCTGCCAAAGGAGAAAAGTAGGAATAAACACCATATGTCAGTCCTCTTTTCTCCCTGATTTCTTTGGTTAAACGGCTGGAAAAACCGCCACCACCCAAAATTTGATTCATAACCACAAGAGCATAATAATCGGGATCATGGCGATTTATACCAACCCCTCCCAAACTAATTGTTGTCTGGGGAATATTAAGCTCTATATGCTGGATATGGTTACGTTTTTTTGTAAAGGCAAAAGGTATGGGACGCAGAGAACTTGGTAAATGATTTATTTTTGTAAAACTATCAGTTGTTAGTTTTTTTAATTTTTTCAGACTAATATCCCCTGCTACCGCCAAAACCATAGTGGGTAGACGAAACACCTCATCATGATATTTAATTAGATCATCCACCGTAATTGCAGCAATACTTTTTAAACTTCCCTTTGCTGGTTGACCATAAGGGTGGTTGCCAAATATTTTGCGATTTAAGGCATCAGATGCCAATGCACCTGGTTTTTCACGGGCCTGTTTAAGTTCAGCAATCTGCTCGGCTACTGCTCGATCAAAATCAGATTTGGCAAATTTGGGTCGTAACAGAGCGTCCATCATCATGGCCCATGCTACATCTAGATGAGTAGACAGTGTTGACATACTAATTGTCATAGCATCACGCCCGGCACTGCCAGAGAGTGAAATTCCATAATAGTTTAGCTTTTCTTGAAAAGCTGCGGAATCTAGATCACCCCCACCCTCATTAAACATCCAGGCAACCAAATTTGCGACTCCAGCCTTATCTTTTGGGTCATAACCAGCACCACCACGAACCAACAACTTTACCACTACCAGAGGGTTTGCATGACTCTCTACATGATAAACCTTCATGCCACCCGGTCCATTAAAACGTGAGACATCAGGTGACCATGCCGCCATGGTTAAAGCAGGATTTACACCCAAAAAAAACAGTGCTAGAACAACAAAGAGTAGACGGAAATTTCGGGTCATGGATGAAAGGTTCCTATGACAGCAGATTTAACCTGCAAATAACGTTTGGCAACCTTTTTAATTTCTTGGGAAGTGACCTTCTGTACTCTTGCGGGATACTCCTCAACAAGAAGCTTCCAATCTGAATTATTGGAACTCATGCGACCAATAAGCCAGGCGATACGGTCTACAGAATCTTGGGCAAAAAGATGTCCGGTTATAAGGCCATTTTTTGCTCTTTGTAGCTCCCGTTCGCTTATGGGCTGGGTAATAAGCTTTTCTACTTGTTCAAACAGAGCTTTTTCAACTTGGTCGAGCTTCACTCCGCTACCAGGTACTGCTGAGAGGGTGAACAACTCCCCCCCTCTTGATAGCCCACTATAACCACTACCTGCTGATATCGCCAACTTATCTTCAACCACCAATTTTCTGTAGATTCTGCTAGAGGCATCACCACCTAAAATGGCCGATAAAAGCTCCAGAGCAAAAGCCTCATCAGCATCAGCCATCATAAAAGTTGGCACCCAAAAGCCAGCATAATATTGGGGCAGAGTTGCTCTATCATCCTGCACATCCAAACGAACGGCTTCTTTTCTTGGTGGAATTTTTGGTAGTGGTTTTCGTGGCAGTGACTGGCTATGTTTAAGATATGAGAAATGCTTTTCTACCAATTTTTGGGCGTGGTCAAAATCAATATCGCCAACTACGACCAACACTGCTTTATCAGGGGCATAATGGCTTTTGTACCAATCTTGCAAACCTTCCAATGAATGGTTTTTCACATCATCCATCAAGCCAATGACAGGACGACCATAAGGGTGATCACCATAGGCGGTCTTACGGAATTTTTCAAAAAACTTTGCTTCTGGCTTGTTCTCAATACGGCTGCGTCGCTCCTCTTGTACCACAAGATTTTCCGAACGAAATTCAACCTCTTGCAAACGCAGATTTTGCATACGATCAGCCTCTAACTCCAAGGCTAATTCCAAGCGGTCTGAGGAGAGTTTTATCCAGTAGTTGGTGTAATCATGGGCAGTAGAGGCATTATCATCCCCACCATTGCGAGCTACTATTTTGCTAAATTGGGATGGTGCAAGCTTTTTGGTACCCTGAAACATCATATGCTCTAACATATGTGCCAATCCTGTCTTACCATCCACCTCATCGGCAGCCCCAACCCGATACCAAACCTGGGTTATTACCACCGGTGCTTTAGACTCTCGCACCAAGATTGTCTGCAAGCCGTTTTCTAAGGTAAAGCTTTTCGACTCCAACGCATAAGAGTTATTACTAAAAAAAAACAGCGATATACTTAAGACTAACCCAAGATATCTCATGAAATATTTAACTATTGGGAAATACAAAACTATTCACTCTTTTTCTCTGGTTCTAACCAGCTAGGAAGCTGCTCCTCCTTATTACGGGAGATAGAACCATCACCTTTATCAGACAATTTTTGCTCTAGGGATAGCTCAGGTACAAGATCTAGCTCTTTTGGTTCTTTGGCACTAATCCAACTTGGCACATCTACAACCTCAGCCTCTTTTACCGCATCTTTAATTACTTTATCCGCTTTTTTTCCAACTTGAGGCAACTCATCAAAGGTTGGGGGAATTTCTAACGGTTTCATAGTTGTAATCTGCCCGGGATCAAGGGCTTTTCTATCCCATGGGGTATCTACGTTAGCTGAACATGCACTCAAAATAGAGGCTGTAACAAAAAGCATACTGAGTTGAAGATATCTATTCATAATCCACTCTTATCTGTTGCGAAAATTATCCACAATTAACATACCAACCCCAACAAAAATAGCGCTATCGGCAATATTAAAAACTGGCCAAGATAGATCGTACCAATGGAGATGAATGAAGTCTACTACCCATCCCAATCTAAGTCGATCAATAACATTTCCTATAGCACCACCAAGAATAAAAGCAAAAGATATGGTGGTAAGCAGGGTCATTGACTCTCTTAACTGCTGAATGATAAAAATTACTGCTAAAAATGCAACACCCAAAAGAACAAAATTGCGAAGCAAAGCAGACTGTTCGGCCAACAATCCAAAAGCTGCTCCAAGGTTATGCACCA
>JADFYX010000399.1 GCA_015232795.1 Magnetococcales bacterium | reverse complement strand
ACTTATGGAGGTGGGGCTTAGAGCCATCAACGTCGGCATAGAGAGTGGCAACCCCACATTTAGAAAAAACATACTAAACAGACCTGTTACCAATGAAAAAATTATAGAAGGTGTTCAAGCTGCGGTACAAGCCGGAACCCGTGTTGGAGCCAACGTTATAATCGGTTTTCCCGGTGAAACCCGTGGGCAAATAATAGAGACTATAGAGCTAGTAAGAGAGGCAAAACCCACCTCAACCATGATTCATCTCTACCAACCATACCGTGGCACCCCCTTAAGAGAGGAGTGTGTTAAGCTGGGCATAATAGGTGCCGACCATATATGTGGTGATTATCGTTTTGATGCCTTGGGTACCGGCAAGTTAAGTGCAGATGAACTAAAAGGCATACAACGGGTTTTCAACCTTTATGTAACCCTGCCCAAAGACCGTTGGGAAGAGATAAGAGCCGCAGAACAGCTAACCCCAGAAGGTGACAAACAGTTCACAAAGCTAGCCCGCGAATATCAGTTGCAGCATTGGGGAACAACCAGTTTTTAATTTATATTAATTCTGCTTACAAAACTGCTGTAAAAATTTCTGCAATTTCCTTTTCGGTTACTTGATACAACATGCTGCCTGTTTGCTTTGGGAGAAAGGCTGCTTTTGCTAGTTTTGGAATGTTCTCTTTTGTCACCCAATAATCACGCAAGTTTGCTGTCACATTACAGGTAGCTAAAAACTCCCTGAAAATTTCAGAAAAATCTGTGCTGTTACTCCCCATGCTCTCCTGAAAAATTTTCAATACCGGGGCCATTATATCTGGGGCAGTATTGTAGTTATATTGAAACAGTTCTCCCAGGGTTATGCTACATGCAAAACCGTGGGGTATGTTGTGCTGTAGGGTTAATGGGTAGGAGAGGGCGTGGGCTGTTGATGTTTTGGTTTGGGAAAAAGCCATGCCTGCCAGAATACTTGCTATGGCTATTTTATCCCGATATTTTTGCTTTCCCAACTCTTTGATAAGATGGGGTAGGGTATCTACACAATATTTTATCGATTCCAGGCAGTGGATTCTACTTATAGGGGTGGAAGCCCGGTTCCAGTACGACTCCATGGCGTGGGAGAGGGTGTCCAGGCCAGTATAGGCGGTTATCTGTTCTGGTAGGGTGTCGCTTAAACGAGGATATATCAGAGCTTGATCGGCGTAGAGTAGGGGGTGGCCAATGGATAGCTTTTCACTTTTTTGCCAATCCCATACCGTTCCCCAGCAGGTTAGTTCTGATGAGGTGCCAAATGTTGTGGGTACCAGATGCAATTGAAAATTTTGCCGGGTGTTGCTTGCTGTCGCAATTAACTCTGGCCTGTTTATCAAATCCCTCAATAGATATTTATCATGGGTAATCAGCCTGGCAAAACAGGCTTTGGCACTATCCATTACACTGCCACCACCGATACCGATAATTCTGTTGCAGTTGGTGGGAATTGCCATGTCGGCAATATCACGGCAGTCAGGATTTTTTTTAACCTCACTGTAAATTATAAAATTATCAGGGAGCTTTGCGAATAGCTGTTTAAAAATTTTGCTCACACTTTTTGATATCACAAGAAGTGTTGAAAAATTGGGATCGTTATCGCTATAAAATGGGGTTAGATCCAACAATGTTTCTGTAGCAAAATGAATTTTTACTGGTAAATGGTGTTGAAATACAGATTGAGTTTTCACAGTGATTTAATTTTCCTTATTATTTCAGTGGTAGAAACACCTTTAAAATATTCTGGTTCTATCAGCTCACCAGAAAATTTTGCCAAAGCTGTAATAGCATCTTGGCGGGTTTTTTGTTGGATACCACTTTTCCAATCACTACCATGCACCAGATAATCTGGTTTAACAATCTCCAAATTCCCTACATAATCCAGACTATTTTGTTTAATTACCAGATCCACATAACGAATACTCTCTACCATCGCAACCCTATCTGCATAAGGGATGATGGTAGATTTTCCTTTATATGAGTTGATAGCCTCATCGGCAAGAATACCAACTACTACTATTTGGGCATTTAGTTTGGCAATACGTAAAATATTCAAATGTCCCACGTGGAGAAGATCGGCACACATACCGACATAAGCAACGGTTACGCTTTTGCGCCAGGAGTCAAAAGAGAGGTGTTCTGGTTTATAGCTATACAGTGTTGTGGTTTTAAGTTTCGCAATAAACTCTTTTTGGGAAATCATGAAATATTACCAGTTAAGAAATTAATAAAATTATCTCTCATCTCTTCTGCCGACTCTTGGGGGCGAGGCAGATTGGGAAGGGTTCCTGGTCCGGTTTTTATATGGAAAAAATGTGGTCCGTCAACTGTTAAACATTTTTCAATCTGCTTGGTAAACTGGGTAACATTATCTGTTCTACTAGCTGATAAATAACCACAAGCGGTTGCTACTTTACTAAAGTCTACGACATGAGCAGATGTTCTTTGCCCTCCTGTAGATTCATATTGAGAATTATCAAAACAGATATGGATGAAGTTTTTAGGTCTATAATTGCCAACAGTTGCCAAAGTCCCAAGCGGCAAAATTTGGCGATAAAGACAAAATCCCCAATAAAATAACAGCATAAACAATGTCGTCAACGACACGACATTAAAAATATT
>JADFYX010000398.1 GCA_015232795.1 Magnetococcales bacterium | reverse complement strand
ACTCTTCAATCATAACCAAGGTCTGAGCCGCCAAACGGCATGTAGCCCGCATTGCAGCAATCTCCTCGGCATTTTTAATATGAATCATCTACTACATTAACTCCATTGATAGTTGACTATTTACCGTAATATTATCTTTTTCGACCCTACATTGCCAAGCCATTACCTCAACACCACTTTGTATGGCCTCTTTAAGTTTTTTCGCATATGTAGGGTCAATATCTCCAGCAGGTTTAAAATATGCACCATCACTGCGTTGGGCCAAAAAAAATAGTACTGCACGGTCACCACAAGCAACAACATCCATTAATGCCTGTAGATGGCGGGTGCCACGTTTGGTGACAGCATCTGGAAAAGCCAAATGGTCGCAACGCTGTAAGGTAACGCTTTTTACCTCCACATAACAGCGAGAATCGTTGTTATCGGTTAGTAAAAAATCCAGTCGGGTCTCTTTACCAAAAGCTACCTCGCGGCGAATGTTAACATATTTAGTCAATTGGGGAATAATTTTTGCCTCAAGAGCTTCACTAACAAGACGGTTGGTTAACCCGGTATTGATGCCAACCCAGGTAGAGTTGGCAAAACTCATCTCCCAAGTATAACCAAGTTTGCGTTTAGGATTGTTGGCAATTGAGAGTCGTACCTGCATACCCGGTTCTGCCAAACCCGTCATAGAGCCTGTGTTAGCGCAATGAGCGACAACTACTTGACCATTTTCAAGTTCTATATCAGCCAAAAAACGCTTATAACGACGTATAAGAGTGCCCTGAATCAAGGGAGGAGTAAAAAACAATTATTATCCGGTGTTTATGGCTGTGGGTTGATGGCCATTTTTACCTGCAAAGTTTTAGCTTTGCCATTTCTAGTAATGGCGACTAAAACAAGATCATCTGGTTTAAAACTGCCGATTATATTTACCAGTGAGGCTGGAGATACTACGGCTTGACCGTTGATTGAGATAATGATGTCACCTGTTTGAATTCCAGCTTTGTGCCCAGGGCCGTTGGGAGCAACCGCTTTTACGTATACCCCTCCTGTTTTGTCAACACCAGGAGCAATGCCCAACCAAGATGGAGGGGAGCTGTTTTCACGTGGTTTGTTTGCATGTGGAATACTGTTTTGTCCAAACATCGGAGCCGGAAAGGGAGGGGATTGCATAAACGATGTATTGGGTTTTTCACTAGGAGGTCTGTGAAAAAAAGGTGTTTGGGAGACGCTTAAATGTTTGTTGCTATCATCGAGAGTTACCGTTACATGTAAATTTTTGCCATGGCGTTTGATGCCAAGAACAATTTTTTTATTGGCACCAAGATTCGATATCTCACGAGTGAAAGCCAATATTGAGTTAACAGGCTTACCATCTATATCGATGATTAGATCACCATTTTGTAGTTGGGCAATATCAGCAGGACCCCCTTTTATAATCTCGCCAATCTGAACTCCACGAGGAGGTTCAATGGTTACACCGAGCCAACCCCCAGAATAGGCTGGTGTAACCAGAAATACGGCAATAAAAAAAGATAATAAACTGAAGATTCGACGGTTCATAGAAGACTCTTTTTAATAATTATTCAACTTCAATTTCAATGGTTCCGGGACGATCTTTTTTACCTGATGGATTTGTATATTTGTCATTTAAGCTCTGGACAAATACATCGGTTCTTTTGAGAACACTCTGTATTATGCGTCTGGAGCTAGAAAATGGCCCCCAACCTGCCGGTCTGGTACTAAACACTGATCGCCATGGCTTGGTATTGTAAATAAAGGCATTGCCAACAAATTCTCTGATATCATCGCTAGCGATTTCTTGATCGATCTCTCTTTTAAATTTGTTGATTGCAATTTTGCGCAGTTTGTGATGGATCCATCCTGCAAGGCCGATACCGCCAGCAGCAAGAAGCCCAACAACAATTTTTTTCCATAGGAGAGTATCAGCAGAAAGCCAATGTTGGTAATGGAGCCACGGCATAAAATCAATTTTAAATTTAAAAAGTAGAGCGACAAGAACTGCTCCAAGGATACCAAATACCACAGCATCGGATATCAAAACCTGTTTACGCCATCTGGTTAATAGTACTCTAATTCTTGGAACAACCTCTTCTTCCATAACTTTGGCTGTGTGTTCCAATACACCAATAATTCTATAGGCACGCTCGACCTCAATCTTGTTAACACGGTCGGTAATCGCATCCATGTCCTCGGCTCTTTTGCCTTCATAACGCTGTTTTACGAATTCATCGTCAATTGGGGGTGCTGCATCTAAGTTGTAGATCTGATAGAAACGTCCAGCAGTTAAGCCAGCTTGTGAGAGGGCACGTTGCCATGCAGCGACTACATCTTCCAAGTTGTCCTCTTGTACTGTGCAATCAACTTGATTGAGGATAAAGAGAAACTTGTTGGCATCTGAACGGTGGATTGTATTTTTGACCAGATGTTCCAAAGTATCACGCATAGCACCCGGTTCTGGATGTCTAGCATCAAAAAATACCAAAACAAGATCCGATAATTTCATCATGTCATCGGCAATTTTGAGTGTGGCATCTCTCTGGGCATCGGCATCAAAACCTGGAGAATCGATAAATATTTTTCCGCGTAAAAACTCAGTCTGGCAGGTTTTTGGCTGAAGATAAGAGTCAATA
>JADFYX010000397.1 GCA_015232795.1 Magnetococcales bacterium | reverse complement strand
AAATATCAAATAGCCTAAACATGTGGATTAACCCACATAAAAAACTATACTGCAATAATTTTATCTAGTTGTGTAAGTATAAGGAATTTAGAGATACCATGGCAAATATCCTGATAATTGATGACGATGCATCCATTCGTGCTTTACTTTATGCAATTTTGGAAGATGAAAACCATGATCTGCGTCAGGCTGAAGATGGCCGTAAAGGGCTTGCAATGTTCAGAGAGAAAGCTGCCGATCTAGTCATAACCGACGTCCTGATGCCTGAGAAAGACGGTGTTGAGCTTATAATGGAGCTAAAAGAGATTGATCCTGACACTAAAATAATTGCAATGTCTGGTGGTGGACGTGGTCTGGATGCCACCTTTAACCTACGTATGGCCCAAGATTTTGGTGCTCAACGGCTGATGGTTAAACCTTTCTCCGCTTCAGAAGCTTTAGAAGCCGTACTATCAGTATTGAATGGATAGCCCTTACAAATAATATCTGCTATACTTACTTTCTTTAACCTAGATTCGGGTAAATTGTTGTGGAAACCGGGCATATAAGTGTCTTGGCTTGCGAGGTACTCACCTTTCTTGCTCCCAAGTTGGGAGGAGTCTATGTTGATGCCACCTTTGGAGCTGGGGGTCATAGTCGGGCTATACTTGATGCTGTAGGTAAAAATGGCAAACTTTTGGCTTTGGATAGAGACCCTGACGCTATTATTCGGGGTGAAAAACTAGTTAAACTCTACCCTGGGCAACTGACAATTAAACACGCCTCTTTTCAAAATTTGGGGGATACTTTAATTGAATGGGGAGAGAAGCGGATAGACGGTATTTTATTTGATTTAGGCATATCGTCTTTCCAAATAGATCAACCAGAACGGGGCTTCTCCTTTCGTTTTGACGGCCCACTTGATATGCGTATGGACCATAGCCTGAATTCCAAGTCGAAAACTGCTGCCGATCTGGTTAACACCATGAGTGATCGCGAGTTGAGTGATATATTTTTTAAGTATGGCGAAGAGTCACAGGCAAGAAAAATTGCCCGTGCAATTGTCTTTGACCGTGACGAAAAACCTTTTAGAACAACTGGACAGCTTGCCCAGTTGGCCCAACGGGTAATTCCCAATCATAAACGGGGAATTCATCCAGCAACAAAAATTTTTCAAGCTCTACGCATAGCAGTAAATGGTGAACTAGATCAGCTACAAAATGGTATTGATGCCGCTATTAATGCCTTGAGTCAGGAAGGGCGACTGGTGGTAATAAGTTTTCACTCTTTAGAAGATCGTATAGTTAAACAGACATTTAAAAAAGTGACCAGCCACCCTCAGGTAACAGGCCCGGCTGCACTTCTACCACAAACCAAACTGCCACCTTTGCCATATAGCCTGATAACCAAAAAGCCTGTTATACCTAGCATTGAAGAGATGCAACAAAACCCCAGGTCGCGTAGCGCAAAATTGCGCGTTTTGGCAAGGGTTACAATATAATGAAAGCTGACTGGCTAATACCAACCTTTCTGGTTATTATTTTGGTGGTTACCGCTGCTATAACCATTACCTCCCGTATGTGGATGCTGGATGTCCACCGGGATTTACAAACAGCCGAAAAAAAACATACAAAACTTTTAGACCAAAAACAGGCTCTGGAGATAGAACTGGTATCACGTACTGACCTAAACTATACCGAACGTTTAGTTAGAGAAAAACTTGGTATGCGTGCCATGCGCCATGATCAATGGCAGGTGTTGCCAAAATGAGCATTTTTAATTTAAATAAAGGCAAAAAAAGTGGTGCTGTTAGAGGTAATGTAAACAAAAAATTTGTCACCAAAAAAAAGCCCCCACAAAATAAACCAAATCAAAAACGAGTGGGTCCAACAAAGCTAAACCCAACAAAATTACTCTCTCCTTTATCTAGTCTAGGCTCAAGTTTACGGGCAATAATTCCAAAACCTAAAAAACAACCCATTAGCAAAAGGGTAGCTATTCAACCCCAAGGAAAAAAGCCAGAGGTTTTTGGCAACCCTGCTCTACGGCTAGAAATTTTGCTGGGACTCTTTATGCTGGCATTTGTAGTTTTGGCTTTTAGAGCTTTTGATCTAACCATACTGCAAGGAGAGGCGCTTCATCGTCGCGCCCAAAACCAACATAAGAAAAAAATTATTGTACCTGCCAAACGGGGCCGTTTCATAGATCGTAACGGTAGAACCATTGCTATTAGCATGCCCATGAAATCTCTTTCGGTAGATATGGATTTAGTAGAAGACCCAACAAGGTTGGCTAATACCCTAGCCCCACTAATAGGCAAAGATAGAAAACAACTTATAAGAAAATTAAGACAGGCCCGCAAAGGGACTTTTCCGGTTTTGCAAAGACAGCTACCTCCAGTCACAATCAACAAAATTCAGATGTTAAACCATCCTGCACTTTTTTTCAAACCCCAGAATAAACGTTTTTACACTATGGGTGAGGTGACATCACATGTATTGGGTTTTACCAATTTTCAAGGTATTGGTGTAGAGGGGTTGGAAAGAGCTAAAGAGACTGAGCTACAAGGACAACCCGGCGCACATATCATTACCCGTGATAGACTTGGCAGACTGATGCCAAAAGTACAGCTAATGACTCCTGAAAAGCCGGGGGATGATA
>JADFYX010000396.1 GCA_015232795.1 Magnetococcales bacterium | reverse complement strand
TTTGGCACGTTTAGACATGGTGCGGGGGGTGAATTTGGGGCGTTCGCAGTAGGGTTTCATTTTTTCACAAGCTCTCACTTCAATTGCATATCTCCCTTTTTGCGTAAATAGGTTCCTGCACTGGGATCTTTATCAGTGTGGAACCTATAAATGAATCGATTGTATCAGTAGTTACCCAACTGCCGAATCTAGACTAATAGTTTTTACCGTTGTTGAAAAGGTCCAGTGAGAATATCTGCCAATAATTCAAGTTATCCCATGTCACCAAAAATAACAGGATTGGTGACAACATGCCTGTTTATAGCATTGACTTTCATAGTTTCATTGCAGGAGGGCGGGCGTTATCGAGAGGAGTTGCAGGCTCAGGTTACTAGTAAGTTGAGTCAAGTCCGTGCTCGTCTGGAAAATGAGATCAATCGTCATTTTCATCTTACTCGCGGACTTTTGGCTTTTGTTGCCCTTAATCCAGATTTGGATGTTGATACATTTAGGGGAATGGCCCAAGAGATCTTGCTGCATGCGACCTATATAAAAAATATTGGCCTTGCACCCCATAATATATTGCGGTTTGTCCATCCAGTAAAAGGCAATGAAAAGGCTATTGGCTTGGATTATAGCAAAAATACCAAACAGTGGCCTGCTGTTAAAACTGCTATTGAGAATAGGCATACTGTAGTTGCTGGACCTGTGGATTTAGTACAAGGAGGAAAAGCATTTATCAGTCGTACACCGATTTATGTTACAAAATCTTCTGGAGAAAAAGGACGTTACTGGGGTTTGGCTAGTATTGTTATTGATTTAGACGGGTTTTTCCAAGCAGCAGGTATGGCTGAACTTGATGGTTCCATTCGCTTGGCTATGCGTGGTCAAGATGGTAAAGGGGCCGAAGGTGGCTTGATTTTTGGGGATGAAAATCTGTTTGTATCTGGCTCTGTATTTCAACAAGTGCATCTGCCTAATGGATCTTGGCAGTTGAGTGCAGAACCTAAGCTGGGCTGGGAGGAGCCTTCTCCTCTGCAACTGTATATTTGGTCTATAGGAATATTAATCGCACTTCTGTCGGGCTGGTTTGTACGGGTTAGGTTGGAACGCTCTGTTAAGATAAGGCTACTGCTGGAAAAGGCTTTGTTGGATGCTCAAATAGCCAACAAAGCCAAGTCCAACTTTCTCGCCCACATGAGCCATGAAATCCGCACACCTCTAAACGCAATTTTGGGTATGAATGAGGTTTTAAGAGAGAGCGACCTTTCAGAAGAACAGCGCAAACATCTTCAGATATCTAAAAACGCTGGGGAGACTTTATTAGCCCTGATCAATGACGTATTGGATCTGTCCAAGATTGAAGCGGGACAGATCGACCTGGCCATCATTGACTTTAATTTATACAGGCTGATTGAAAATACATCTGAGATACAAACATTATTGGCACATGAGAAGGGCATTGATTTTGATGTTGAGTTAGATCCAAAGTTGCCAATGCATGTCAAAGGAGATCCAGATCGTTTACGACAAATATTGTTGAACCTTCTTAACAATGCCATAAAGTTTACCTCATCTGGTGGCGTTGTGTTTTCTGTTGCCCAACTGGAAGATAATCTAATCCAATTTACAGTACGTGATACTGGCATCGGCATTTCCGAGAAACAGGTGGAGCAGATTTTTAAACCATTTGTCCAGGCTGATTCGACAACCACCCGTAATTTTGGCGGTACTGGATTAGGGCTTACAATCTGCAAACAGTTGGTGGAAGCCCTCGGAGGCACTATCGAATTGGAAAGCCAATTGGGTGTGGGAAGTATTTTTCGTCTCCACCTGCCTCTACCCCCTTCAGTATTCAGAAAAAGAAAAAATATATCCACAGGAGCAGATATGCCAAATGCCCCTAGTAAAACAGCATCGACCAAAAAAATTCTTACAATTCTGCTTGTTGATGATGCGGAGGAAAATCTCATGGTGATTACCGCATATATAGGACGTTCTCATCATCATATCATTGAGGCAGAAGATGGTGCCCAGGCAGTTGCCATTTATAAAGAAAAGAAAATTGACTTGATCCTAATGGACATGATGATGCCGATTATGGATGGTTATGACGCAACAAGAGCAATTCGTGAACATGAAAAGCAGAAAGGCTTAAAGCCCGTACCAATCATTGCCTTAACTGCCCAAGCCTTAAAAGAAGACCTGGACAAAACCCTAGATGCCGGATGTAACCTCCACCTAACAAAGCCAGTTAGCAAAACCCGATTGATTGCAGCAATTGATAGGTTTCGTCATTGAGCGAGCCAGAGAAGATTGGCAATTATTTGCCAAATTTCATAGAGCATTATCTCACAAATTGGTGATATTTTTAGACATCAACTCACATTCATAAAAAAACCCCGACAAGTGAATTGTCGGGGTTTTTTTATGAATAAAAACTTGTTAACACGTTATTGGACACTTGGATAAAGCTACTTTAGCTAGGATTTGCCATCGTAACTAGTTTTTGACTCACAAGTGGCAGTAACAACTTTGAACCTAGATTCGGCAGTTGTCGCCACGCACCTGACGCAAGCTATTGATTCATCTGGCATATCAGGGGAAAGTCTTATCACCAACAAGGTGACCGCGATTTCCCCTGATACACCAGATAAACCAATATCT
>JADFYX010000395.1 GCA_015232795.1 Magnetococcales bacterium | reverse complement strand
CACATGAATGATGGTGCATTCAAAGATGGGGCAGCCCAACGTTTCATGGATACTCTCGGTTCCAAATCATTACTCAGAAGCCGGGCAAAATCTATTGGTAACGCTAGCAAACAGATAGCATTAAAAAATATGATGGGTAGTGAGTTTGTTTTCCCTGACCTTGAAAACTCCCGCTATTTGTTAAACTTTGGCTGTAACATTTTTGAAACAGCCCTGCCGTTGGCACAACGTCTGTCAGACTCAATAGTCAAAAATAAACTGACTATGGTTACTTTTGATGTCCGTATGTCCAATACCGCTGGGCGTAGTGATGAATGGTTGGCTATTTTTCCTGGCAGTGACGGAATAATCGCTCTGTCAATGGCTAATACCATAATGCAAGAGGGGCTGGCTGATACTGAGTTTATTGATAAATGGACCAACTTTAGCAGTAGTGATCTTGCAGCATCCCTAAAAGAGTTTACTTTGGAAAAAGCAGCGAAGGCCAGTGGGCTTTCTGTTAAAACCATAAAAAATATTGCTATTGATTTTGCTCAGGTAAAACCCGCTGCAGTTTTTAGCATGAACGGTGTAAGCCTTCATAAAAATGGTATTGATGCCGAAGCAGCTTGCCAGCTTTTGGCAGTTATCACCGGAAATGTTGAAAAACGGGGTGGCAACTGCCTACCAAGAAGCTATAATTTAGCTGCTCCCGCTCCAACTCCTCCTCAGGCAGATGGTGGCAAATTAAATTTAAACTACGCGTTTCCATTTGAGGTAAAAGATGGTAAGAGGAGCGTATCTATACTCTTTAACCATATGAGTAATCCTGCCTATAGCTCCCCTGCTGCAAGCATATGGAAAGAGGTTCTAAAGAACGAACAGTTGGTTCCTTACATTGTTGATTTTTCACCATTTATGAGCGAAACAGCAGAGTTTGCTGATCTTATTCTACCGGATGTGGTCTCTGTAGAGCGTCATGATGTGGGTTCTGCTCCAACATCTGCTTGGCCTTGGGTAACTGTAAGTACACCAAATAACAAAGCCCGTGGTAAAGCTCAAGATGTGCGGGAAACATTGAAGAAAATCATTGCTGCGGTTGATAGTGATGGTTCTCGTGAAATGAAAAAATATTGGGCCTTTTCTAACGCCAAGGATTGGGTGAAAAGAGAGATTAATGCAACTCCTGAACTGAAAAAGTATTATAAAAAAATTAAAAAGGGTAGCTGGCCCAGTTATGGAAAAATTGATTCATTAACCCGCAAAATTACCAACAAAAAAGGTGATGCGGTCAAGGCCAAATATGGTGCACATTTAAATGCTGGCTTTTCCACTCCATCTGGAAAAATTGAAATTCCAGATTTGAAATGGAGTGCAAACCAGCGTCATGCAGATTTACAAAAACATGAGTTTGTCTTGACCACTTTTAAAATTGCCTACCACTCTCTATCAAGAACGACTAATTTAAAGTTGTTGGCAGAGTTGAGTCACTCCAATCCCCTATGGATCAATAAAGAGATAGCCAAGGAGATGGGTATCAAAGATAACGGTCTGGTTAGGGTGGTAAGTGAAGTTGGTTACATGGTTACCAAAGCATGGATTACCCAAGGTATTCATCCTCAGGTTGTTGGTTTATCCACCTCTGTTGGTCGGAGCTCTTATGGTCGGGTAGCAACAGCCGATCGCGATCACCGTTCTACGTGGGCTGACAAAGGGCAGATCGACGCTGATATTGACTATAATCTTTGGTGGAAGGATAAAGGGACCAACCCCAACGATATTATTCCTATTGCACTACACCCTGGAAGTGGCTCTCAAATATGGAATGATACTGTTGTAACTGTGATGCCTGCCAAGCCTGGAGATAAATATGGCGACATTCGTGTCGACAATGGCAAACACATGGCTATCTACAAAAAAATGTTGGAAAGTGTTTAAAATCTGGGCGAACATTAATTGATGGGGAAGCAGATTGAAATTTTTTAAAACCAAATTAGGCATGACCGCTGCCATTGCTGCTGGTCTCGTGCTAATCCTTATCCTTAGCTGGAGTGCTACCCGGTTTCACCGGATATCCGTCTGTCTTAGTTGCCATGAACTATTTGAAGATTTTACGGCATATGAACCAGATGGCGAGCTATCAAAATCGGTTGAGGATTTCAACCCATCTGAGAAGATTGATGCCGATCTTTTTCATGTATCTGTTGGCTGTGCTGAATGTCATGCATATCCATATGAAGAATACCGGGAATCACCTCACTTCGAGAATGCGCGTGGTGTAAAACCGGGCTGTATAGGTTGTCATGAACAACACAGTGTCCGACAGATCTTGATGTGGAAATTCTTCTATGTGAATAAAGGTGGTATGGGAGAGAGTCCGTTCCATGCTATCTCCAACTCTCTCCGCGATATTGTAAGCTGGGAAGAGTTGCGAAAAGAATTGGCTACCAAAGTTCGTAAGACTATGTATGATGAAGATTCTGTCAAGTGTAAGAACTGCCATAAGCCAGAGGGTGAATGGTTTAAGAAATTTGATATACACTTGACCAAAAAGACATGCATTCAGTGCCACTATAATATAGTTCACAAAGATGTGCCGTGGCATAAGGACACTTTGAAGGATAATTAAAACAAATAAAAGCAAAAGAGATGAAGGGTATATCTCTTTTGCTTTTATTTTATT
>JADFYX010000394.1 GCA_015232795.1 Magnetococcales bacterium | reverse complement strand
GTCTAGATGATGACGGCTGATTCTCCTCAGCTAAAGACCTTAAATTTTCAGCTAAACCTTCAAAATACTTTGCAAATAATGCTGCACCTTTTGCATCAAGACACTCAAATGGAAAATCTATACTTATCGACTCACTCATTGATACTCCCCCCTGAAAACGATGAANTTTGAAAACTAACCTTATTAATAACACCCCTTTTATCTACAAAAAATAAAAGATCAACTGGCTTAAAATCAAAACCAGTTAAAGATAAAAAACGTTCAACTAAACGATTGTACATTTTGAAATCTAGCTGTTTTAATAAAGAGGCAGGAACCACCCCATTATTACGACGAGCAAGTTTTTTCAACTGTATTCTGATAGATCGGGAATGTGTCATTAGTGAACCCTCTAGACAACTAGCCAACAGATTACATATCCTATATAGTATATACATATATGCTATATAGGATATACGTATACGTTATATAGGGTTTACAACTATTTGCTTGTCATCTTCAAAAAAAACCAACCGCTCCACAGCCCTTCGGAATTTTTCCTCTAGCACATTCGGTTGATCTTCAGCAAACGCATTGAAATAATCATGAATGAACAACATCACTGCTCCTCGTTCATTGGCTTCCATACCTAACGCAACAGCAAGACCGGGAATTAGGCTGATAATTTGTGAGGCATAACGCTCTTGGACTTCATAGCGTAATACCTGTTTAATAACTTCTGGCTCTACACCTGAACTATAAGAATCCAACCCCTCTTTGACGGCTATTCTTACTTGTTTCCACAAATTGGATTCAGGCCAACGAGTGACGTTACTATCTGAGGTTGGGACTACGTAACGGGTACTATCCAATAGCTTTCCAAATATATCACCTATCTTGGATTCAAAATCGTCGAATCGTTTAGCAGGCCATTTATCAATCTCATGTTTTCCAGCCCTTATTTCCACCCTCCAGACTTGCCCGGTAAATGTCTTTTGATCCAGCCCCCAAAATTTCCACCAATAGGGCTTGTTTTTAACTTGTACCTCCCTACTTTTATTGTAAAGTACTACCTGTTTTCCTGGCATTTTTCCTATCATTACAGATTCATATTCACCACCACGTTCGACAGTCTGTAGATCCACAGTTTCTATTTGACCAATCCCCCGTTTTGTAGAACGACTATGGCAAATGAAGTTTTTGGGATTTGGAGTAAAATGATCGGTAATAAAATCCACACAAAAATCAACCCGGCTAATTCTCTCCAACAAGCCTCCAAAGGCCCCTAGATCAATCAAAAAAGCTTTTATACGTGTTTTCACCCCTTCATATCCGTATAGAGCCAAAGCCAAACTATGCACAGAGACACGAATTCCCCATTCTGTTGGATCTTCTGTTCTTTTTGCCATCCAGGTTGCTCCATCCGGTCCGGTATCAAAAACATACGCATAAGGAGAAACTCCAGTTTTGCGAACTAAAACAGGTTTTTGTGAAGCTCCAAGGTATGCTACTGCATCACCATTTTGTTTTTGGGCATCCTCCTTGGCCCATTTTAGTTTTTCAATTTCATCGGCTGGAAAATATCCCTGGAAAGAGATATCTAAACCATCAAAATTAGAATAAATACGCTTCATTGCGCTAAAGTCATGGCAAGGGGGCGTGTTACAAAGTATGCCCCCTTGGGTTTGCTCTGTCTGGCTTTCCTCTGTGCGCTCCGCGCCGTAAAAAGAGGACGCTCGCCGCTGGGCAGAGGTTGGGGGAGAAAAGACTTCCCCCAACCCCTTCCCTGCGTAGATAGCGTCCGTACTAGCGTTCAAGGTGTGCTCCACCCCCCTTCGGCCCTGCGGGCCTGCAGCGGGGCCCCTGTGAGCAACCTTGACGCAATTGGCTTTATGGGAAGACTTGGAGTTGGAAAAAGAATTGCTTACGCTCATGCTGCCTCTCCCTGTGAGGTGTTTGAACGAATGCGGTCTTCAACCCAAGCATTAAGGTCACAACGGCGATAACGGATGGAGCGAGCTGAAACTTTGACAAATTTTGGCCCTCCCCCAGTTACCCGCCATTTTTGCAATGTTCGGACAGAGTGCCCAAGGTATACTGCTGCTTCATGTTCGTTGATGAGTCGATCCAGAAAATCAGGATCTTGAGTTTGATTAGATACTAGCTTCAGGTGTTCCATGTATTTCTCCAAATTAAAATTAACGTTAGTTTGGAGAACCATAGAGGAATAAATGTTTGAAAAATAATTTGAAAAATCAAACTTTAATTTTTCAAACTTTTATTCTTTTTATCTTCTTGAAAAACATCTTTTAAAACCTTGTAAATAGTGTTGTATTTCAACTCTTTATACAAATCAGGATGTTCAGGAGAATTATTTGCAACCCATAGCCTGATTTGATCTGTAAGAACTGTGAATTTCAAACTATAATCAATTGCACTCTCAGCTACTAATGCATCATAAGCCTTTATTATTAAAATAGATCTACTGTTTGGGCGACCAGCATTTTTATTAGATTTGATATCTTGACTACGCTCTGTCACAGCCTGTTCTAACCAATGGAATGGTACAACCCTTACAGCAACTATTTTCAAACCATTACCTTCTACACTTGAAGATTTCCAATCAACAAACCCAGACCAAATATCCGCTGGGATAAGAACAGGATCATCTTCTAGTTTCCTAGGAGATACAAA
>JADFYX010000393.1 GCA_015232795.1 Magnetococcales bacterium | reverse complement strand
ATTGCCGCTTTTGCCGGACAGCTCAATCAAGCTCCGACAGCAATGCCGCAGATGCTTGCAGCTTATGAGTTTAGCCGGCATAAACCCACCCAGATTATTATAGCCGGACGCCGTGGGGCTGCTGATGTGCTGGCAATGCAGCAGATTATTTCAGGTGTTTTTTTGCCTCATAAAGTAGTTTTATTGGCTGATGGAGAAAAAATGCCCGGCGAATTGTCAGAGAAGCTTGAATATCTATCATTGATGACCATGCAGGATAACAAGGCAACTGCTTATGTCTGTGAGAATTTTTCCTGCAAAAAACCAACCAATGATTTAGGTGTTTTGCGGGATATGCTGGCTAAATAACAAATTGACTTTTTATGCCTTTAAAGTTACTCTTTAGAACGGATGTTAAATTGTTTGGCTAGATACTGTGTTGTTTGAAAAAACTTTTAATAACAATACGTTATATTGTCGGGCTTCGGTGCGGTAATAATAAATAATTGGTTGGAAATATGGGAAAAAATAGTGGGTCACGGTATGCGGAGTCAGGGGTTGATATTGACAAGGCAAATGATTTTGTCGATAAAATTAAGCCGCTGGTAGCCGCTACATTTCAGCGGGGAGTTTTGACCGGAATTGGCGGATTTGGAGGGTTATTTGCCTTGGGAGGAGATCGGTACAAAGATCCAGTTCTGGTTTCTTCCACCGATGGAGTCGGCACCAAACTTAAAATTGCCGAACTCTGCAACAAGCATGATACCATTGGCATCGATTTGGTTGCTATGTGCGTTAATGATATCGCTGTTTCAGGTGCTAAGCCGTTATTTTTCCTTGATTATTTGTCTACAGGGAGTCTTGATGTTGAGCAGGCCACTGATGTTGTTAAAGGTATTGCAAAAGGCTGTGAAATTGCAAAATGTTCACTGGTCGGTGGGGAAACCGCTGAGATGCCAGGCATGTATTCTGCTGGACAGTATGATCTTGCAGGGTTCACTGTGGGAATAGCAGAACGTAATGAAATTATTGATGGCTCGGAAATTAGAGCAGGTGATAAGCTCATAGGGCTTTCATCCAGTGGAATTCATAGTAACGGTTATTCCCTGGTGAGAAAGGTCTGTTTTGATGAACTGGGTCTGACGGTTGACGAGCATATTGAAGAACTAGGTGCTACCCTTGGAGATGAGTTGCTGCGTCCAACCAGGATTTACACTGAAACAATTCTTAATGTAGTCAAAAATTTTAAAGTTGGAGGTCTTGTCCACATAACAGGCGGTGGTTTTACAGATAATATTCCAAGAATTTTACCGGCTGGAAGTAAGGCCCATATTTATAAAGATTCGTGGACTCAAAAACCTATCTTTGAGTTTTTGCAGAAAAAGGGCAATATCACAACTGATGAGATGTATCGAACATTTAATTGTGGGATTGGCATGGTGCTGGTTGTTGGGGCAAAAATTGTTGATGACATCATGCTGCAGTTGGCAGCCTTAGGTGAATCTGCTCATGTGATGGGTGAGATTTCAGCCCGTGAGAGTGAGTCTGTGAACCAAGTGGAGATAGTAGACTAGATTTTTGCAGTAATAGTATTTCAGGTTATAAAAAAAAGAGGCTGTCCTGTAAAAAAGACAGCCTCTTTTTTTTATGTGCAGCTTGCGGCATCTCTCTCTCAAAATAAAATTACCGTCTATAAAAAGGACGCTGCTAGTCTTCAGTTTTCGATGCGGCAATGATTGCTTCAGTGAGGTGTCCCGGCACCTCCTGGTAGTGAGAAAATTCTGTTGTGAACATCCCCCGCCCGGCAGTAAATGATGTCAGGTCTTGCGCGTATTCGAGAATCTCAGCCTGGGGAACCTGAGCCGTAACTATTTCATGCTTTGGCTCTGAGTCCATGCCCATGACCTTGCCCCGGCGGCTATTGATGTCGCCAATTACATCCCCGACGCAATCCTTCGGAATGAAGATGGACATATTCACTACTGGTTCAAGTAGAATGGGCTTTGCCTCTAGGGCACCTTTCTTGAAGGCCATGGAGCCAGATATCTTAAATGCCATTTCCGAAGAGTCAACGTTGTGAAAGGATCCATCAAATAGTCCCACTTTAACATCAACGACTGGGTAGCCGGCCAAAATGCCAGCCGCCATTGCTTCCTGGACACCTTTGTCCACAGCAGGTATATATGTTTTAGGAATTACACCGCCGACAATTCGGTCTTCAAATTCGTAGCCTCCGCCCCTTGGCAGAGGTTCTATTTCAATCCAGCTGTCAGCATACTGACCACGGCCTCCTGATTGTTTCTTGTGCTTATATTGGACCTTTGTCCTGCCTTTAATGGTTTCTTTGTACGGCACCTTGGGGAGTTTTAACTCCATTTCAACCCCAAATTTTCGTTTGATTTTTTCGCCTGTTATCGTCAGGTGGACTTGTCCAACACCGGAAATCAATATCTCATTTGTTTGCGCTTCACGGCTGAGCTGAAGGGTTGGGTCTTCTTCAAGCATTCTGCTTATTGATGAAAAGAGTTTGTCTTCGTCGTCTTTTTTAGTTGTTGACACTGCATATGAAACAACAGCTTTCATGGGTTCCATCTGTTCATATACCACCGGGTTGTCTGCATCGCATAAAGTGTCTCCTGTGGTGGTATCTTTGAGCTTTGCCACGGCAACTATCATCCCCGGTCCAGCCTGGTCCACAGGTTTGC
>JADFYX010000392.1 GCA_015232795.1 Magnetococcales bacterium | reverse complement strand
TCAGGCAAGTTTTGATTATAAAACTGGTGAGTTTGCAATAAGCCAACTGTTTGAGGTCATAGAGAGTAGTGACATAGAAGAGTATGAAGGGCCAGATACCCAAATGACTCTCAAAGATGCGCTAAAGCTGAATCCAGGAGCAAGTGTTGGTGATTTTCTCGCTGAAGGGTTGCCCCCCATTGAATTTGGACGCATTGCTGCCCAGACTGCAAAACAGGTTATAGTACAAAAAGTCCGTGAGGCCGAGCGTAAGAGTATTTATGAAGAGTACGTTGACCGTCAGGGTCAATTGGTAAACGGCATGGTAAAACGGGTGGAGCGTAATAACATCCACGTCGATCTTGGCAGGGCCGCTGCTTTTCTCCCTCACGAACAGCAGTTACCTCGTGAGCACTATCGCCAGGGTGATCGTATCCGCGCTTATATCCATGAGGTGCGTGACGTTACACGGGGTCCACAAATTATCCTCTCCCGTACCGACCCGCAGATGATTGTGCGTCTGTTTGAGATGGAGGTACCGGAAATTTATGATGGCATCGTAGAGATCAAGGCGGTCTCAAGAGACCCTGGCTTCAGGAGTAAAATCGCCGTCCGTTCTAACGATTCCCATATCGATCCTGTAGGTTCCTGTGTTGGTGTACGGGGTTCAAGGGTGCAAGGTGTCGTCACCGAGTTGCAGGGTGAGCGTATTGATATCATTGAGTGGTCTTCAGATCCGGCAATATTTGTCTGTAACGCTTTAGCCCCGGCAGAGGTGGCAAGGGTTATTGTTGATGAAGAGGAGCGCAGCATTCAGGTTATCGTGGTTGGCGATCAACTCTCTTTGTCCATAGGTCGTCGGGGGCAGAATGTTCGTTTAGCCTCAGAGTTGACTGGCTGGAAGATCGATATTATCACAGAGCAAGAAGAGGCAACTTCCCGGAGTGAAGAGTACGAAGTGGTCTCCAAGCAGTTGATGGAATATTTGGATCTTGATGAAGATGTTGCAGGAGCTTTGGTGCAGGAAGGTTTTTCAGGTATTGAAGATGTGGCCTATGTACCTCTGGCAGAGTTGGCAGCCATTGATGGTTTTGATGATGATATTGCCCAGGAGTTGCGTAATCGCGCCCGTGAGCATTTACTGTCAGACGCTTTAGAGACCGAAGAACGCAAGGCGGAGTTGGATATTGATCCCCGTCTGCTACAGCTCTCAGGCTTAAACGATGATGTGGCTTTTATGCTGGCTGAAAAAGGTGTTATAAACCTTGATGATCTTGCAGATCTTGCTACGGACGAGTTGTTGGAGATGTCTGGAGAAGCTCTAACTCAAGAAGTTGCTGAAAGTTTAATTATGGAGGCGAGACAACTAGCGGGTTGGTTCGATGAGGAGGATCAAGAGTAAAAAAAGCTCTTCTTGTCGTGATACCACATCTTTAGCGCGGGCAGCAGAGCCGGGCAGAATGTGTGTAGTCACCAGGAAAACCGCCGATAAGTCTTTTTTGTTGCGGTTTGTGGTAGGACCAGATGGGAGCTTGGTTGAAGATGTAACGGGTAAGTTGCCAGGACGGGGCCGATACGTTTTACCTTCTTCGCAAAATATAGCCCAACTCTTGAAAAGGTCAGGTATTAAGGGTGAAGCCTTAGAGCAGCAACTAGAACGTATTGCCCAAGCTCTGTTGCGCCGCCTGCTGGATGGGTTGAATTTAGCCCGTAGAGCTGGTGATCTGCGTTGGGGAATGCGAGCAGTGACTGAAATGGTGGATGGCCTGGCTAATGCCAGTACTAAGGGTAAAACTCCACCTCCCATGTTGTGGTTGTTGGCAAAAGATGCAGCCAGCAATACACGGGATAAGTTTACGGGGCAGTGTCGAAAAGTTGCTGCTATTACCCAACAAGATCCAGAAGTTTTTGAGCTACTCGACCGGGACCATTTTGGTGGGGTATGTGGTGGCAATGAGATAGCAGTTTTAATTGTATATTCAGATGGAATGGTGCGTAGAGTTAAGGCAGATGTTGTCAGGCTGCAATCATTTCTAGTCGCAGATTAGGTTCTTCGGCATATAGGTAATTTATTCATTATTAAGTTGCCTGATATAATCCATAGATGCGTACTTCTAACTACCGTATCTAGGATATAGTTTTTGTGGGAAATAGTGGTTATTTTTTTAGCTGTAATTATCCCTTTTTCCTGACAGGTAGTTGATAGTATTTATCCGGTGGAGATTTGTCTTTTGAGCGATACCAAAAAGAGCAAGGCTGACAGTGGCACATTAAAACTTAAAGCCCCTCAAAACATCGTGTTGAGCAAGACTGTGGAAGATGGTTCAATTAAACAGAGCCTCTCCCATGGACGCAGCAAAAATGTGGTTGTCGAAAGACGCCGAAAAAAGCTGTTTCGCTCTCAGGAAGAAAGTAAAGAGGGTAAGGCTTGGAGTCCCACTCCCGCCCGGTCTGCTGTAGCTGCATCTGTTGAGAAGAGGCCTGCTGGTTCTTCCAATCGCTCAAAACGCCAGACTGTTTTGAAGCCCATGAGTGCAGAGGAGCGTAAAGCCTATATTGAAGAGCAAAAACTTGCTGCTAAAGCAGAGGTGGCAAGAATTGCACAGGAGCGCAAAGAGGCTAAAGAGAGGGAGAAAGCTGAAGCTCTGGCAGCAGAAAAAGGAGAGAAAGAAAAGCAAGGAGCTGCCCTCCTAGCTTAAGAAAAGGATAAAAA
>JADFYX010000391.1 GCA_015232795.1 Magnetococcales bacterium | reverse complement strand
ATATCATGATCACCCATCGTATCAAGGAAATAGAAATGGACGCAAACTATCCGGAACATTACCCAGAGTTTGTTGACAAATATATTACTGAAGTAATGCCGTTCCTGTTTGGAGCCATGGCAGTCAAAAATTTAGAAGGGTTTTTCCTCTCACTTTTAGAGATATGCCAATCCCTACCCCAAAGATTCCACCGATGGTATGGCGACCAGGTAGCATTGTTTGCTGCATTCAAGTCCACCCCATCTAACTTTGGACCTTTAAACCCACACGTTCAGTTAGTTATCACAGATGAAGTTCTCGATGTCGCTACACTTAATAACCTACAAAAAAAAGGTGTTCATATGATAACCTCTAAAGGCTCAGGTAGTGAAGAGATAATTAAAAAAACATATGAAAATCTAGTGAAACTACATGAAGCCAAGTAAGAGTAAACTTGAATTTTCAGGGAAATTAGACTGAAATAAGGGCTGCCTATAAGAGAGCCATAGCTAAAAACTATCTACTAGTAATCTCTGTTGGGCTGGCACTGCAATTCGATTTATTTTATGCATAATTGGCATACCATTAGAGCCTATATGTGGAACAACATTTTCTACCTCAGATAACTTACCGGTAATGTCATCAATTTCATAGACAATATAGTTTCTAGATTTTAAAAATCTCTCTACATTTATCCCAGAGGTGGAGTCAATACATTCAAAAAATATAGTTGGTCTTGCTGTATCAATAATGGCTGACATTCCCGTCAAACATTCACCTTCATGACCCTCTACATCTATTTTAATTAATTTTATTTTATCATGTATTTGACTGTCAAATGTAGAGTCAAGATTGACAGTTTGAACACTGTTTTTTATCATACCATCTTTTTTATCTAGTGACCCACCAGTGCTCAAATAATCAATATTTGTTGAAATAGAAAACTCTCGCAACTGAGTTACTGCCCCTACAGCCATCATAAAAGAGTTTCCAGTATTAAAATTATTTGCCCTGATATTTAAGTTAAGCCTAGAATAGTTCATAAAATGTGGCTCGAAAGAGAAAACATCTTTTCCAAAATCTGCTTTAAGGGCTGCTAATGTATAGGCTCCGGTGTGAGCGCCAATGTCAATTTTGATTCCCCCTTTGGCTGCAAAGTATACCCAAGCTCGTAATGTCGCTGCCTCATATTTTCCATTCCAAAAAAAACGCATTACAACGCCATCATCTTTACCACCTAAAAGCATTTTAAATTTACAGTCATCGGTAACTCGGCACTCTACCCAATCAAACAGCATTGGCATTTTATGTAGCTCGGTAATGTTAAAATTATTATAGGTAGGTAGCTCTTTTCGATGTTTATTCGCGACATCATTAGATATCTTCAAGTCAAAATGTTCCACAAATTAAATCCCTACCAAATAAAGTTTTGGTCAAAAAGTAGTTATTCCTAAGAGCTAGCGTATTGCAAAATATGTTTAAAAAATATCTGCTAATCAAGAACAATTCTTCTATTATAACTGTTTCCCAAATGACTAGGTTGCGACTCTACAGCCTAACATAAATGGTCTCCAAAATCCATTTTCTCAACTTACTAATGGCTGGAAAGATACTATTAATAAAGAGTTTAAAATTCAGACATTAACCACAGTAAAGAGGTAGTTATATACAAAACAGAGAGCTACAAACCTAAATACCAATTATAAAATCACACTCAGAGCTATCATATGAGGGCTGTACATTTTGGAGTTTTGCCCCTAACTGGGTTAGAGCTTCTAGGTAGAGTTTGGCCTCGGCTGGTGTTTTTGGGCTTTTGTTTATTAGTTGGGAAATTTCCTTGGGATAAAATATAGTCACTCTATGGTTGCAGCCTGCTAAACCTGTTGCTACACGCAGAGCTTCTACTGCTAGCTTGCTGTTTTTATCTATAGTAATACCAATATTTTTTTGTGTTTTTGTAACAGCTTTTATGGGCTTAAAAGTGTGTGGTACGGAGAGAAAATAGTCACTTTTACCAACCATCTTGCCTAAATCCAGCAGACCTCCCGCTTCAATATTTGCTAGTGGGTTTGGACCATTTAACACTCTGTGGCTGTGGGCGCAGTATACAAGTTTGACCAATGGTATATTTACCAGCTTTTTTCCTACTAACAGGGTTCCTGCATCTACAAAAAATATTTGAATATTTATTTTTTCTGGAAGCAGTTTTAAGACGTTATCCAGCCACTTATCAGGTAGTTTATGGTGAGAAATCAAAATAGTAGCTAACTCACTTTGCATTAATCTATCCTAACTTTGGCAACTCTAAATTTTTCTAACAGTATAGCCAGCCCCTCAATTAACTCATCCAAAGAGTTATACTTACTCGCTTTTTTGGGAGGTTCAGAATCATCAGCAGCATCTTTATCTGCTTTGTAATCATTTTTGGGCTCGTGGGCCTCATCACTATTTTCGTCAACATCCTGTCCCCATAAACGGGCCTGTACCAACCAGGCTTTATAATGACTTTCCCAAACCTTCTCTACATCGGTCAATTCCCAGAATGTTGCCAAATATTTAGATGTTTTTGCATGTAGTGTTGTTACGTGCACACGATAGGGATCAAGCCTAACATTCATAGCCTGGGCCTCTTTTACTCGGTCCAAACGCCATAAAAGCTCATTTACATATATGGAAACATCCTCTTGGGGAGTAATTAACCAACGGGGAAAAG
>JADFYX010000390.1 GCA_015232795.1 Magnetococcales bacterium | reverse complement strand
AATTCCGCGAGGTTATTGATAAAGTTATCTAAGATACCATTCCAAAGCTCCCGATTCATTGTTCTGGTACCGATATTTATTTCCGGATTTAGCTCCGGTGAATCCAACGGGGCTTTTGGACCA
Organism: Magnetococcales bacterium; assembly: GCA_015232795.1. Classification (GTDB taxonomy): domain Bacteria; phylum Pseudomonadota; class Magnetococcia; order Magnetococcales; family JADFYX01. The sequence goes on along the minus strand of JADFYX010000390.1, from coordinate 2,575 downwards.
CCACGACGACCGTTGTAAGAGTGAAGATCCAAGACCACAAACTTGCCCCAACGAGCTTGAGCCTGATTGAATATCAATTCCATCTGTGAGTAAAAATCATCATACAGGGTTAATGATCTGTTTTTCATTTCTGGAGAGATAGGCTCTTGCCACAAATTCAACCCCCAGGCATCTTGAGGAGTCTGATATACAGCCAGATCACGAGGTCTATTCATATCTACTTCAAAACGAGAGCGGTGAACCACAACACTTGTCGGAGCAATTTTTGTCCAAGTCCCAGTATATGGGTCCTCTTCTCGCAACCGTTCCAAATCAGTCAGCGCACTTAAATTAAAAAGTTCCGGCGACATAAAGTGACCATTATGTAGGGCCACTGCGATAAGGGGACTATTGCTGTTCTGCAATTCCCATAATGGTAATTTCTTGGTTTTAAAATTTTGATCGTACACCTATGTTTCTCCACAAAAAAAACTGCTCTATATACAGTTATTGGCTATTAACTCTAAAATTTTTAGCATTTTCTACAAGAACCATCTCTGCATCTTCTTCTAAAAGCCATTATTCCACTATCATAATCCTTGATAATTATTTTTAGAGTATAACATGGATTTTATCTACTAACTGTTAATAAGTTCTAAAACTGTTGCTCCTGCGTGGAGCTTTTCCATTCTCTCTCGTGAACTGAGTTCATGCATAAAACGGGGAGAGAGTGGAGCTGGCGTAATAACTTCTCGCCAGAGGAGTTCCTGAATAATATTGATATGTTGAACACCAATTTTTCCAATCCAAAGAGACTCCAAATCGCCACCATTTCCCAAATATTTCAGCACCCAAACCAAACCTCGCAAATAGACATGATCTTTGGTTAACCCGCCTCCGCGGTAAACTCGCATGGAAATTTGGAAGGCAATTTCTGGGGTGAAACCATAATCCTTATGAAGCAGGTTGAATGTTTGGGTAAACTCTGCTCCCTGAGTAAGGGAGTGAACAGCCACCACACGAGCCGCTAAAACTCGTAACCGTTCATAGGTCAAACCACCAACAAGATATTCAGCCAGTACTGCCAGACCTTCTTGAAGCTCCTCATATCCAGCCAAACCGTGGCCCAATAGCTTAAACGGCTGTCCATGTCCATTGAAATAAGTCAATAGATGAACACCAATCTCGTGCTGTAAAAGAGCAATAACCCGATGCTCTGGTCGTTGGGTCTCTTTTCCAATAAATAGCTCTCCTTTAGAAACCAGGAAATCACAGTGAACGTCATCACGAACTTGAACAGTAGCCAAAAATTCAGGATTAAGACGTCGATAATGCCGAATTTCAGCGTTGGCCATCTCAGATAGTTCGCCAACATCCACAATTCTTGAAGTATAGCTTCTTGATACTTCAGGTTTATTAGCAAGAATATCTTTTGCTAGTTTAAGTAGTGCCTCATCCACTTTTCCAAATGTCAGGATACTCAAATGGAGAAATCGAGGGGTATTGCAATCATTCAACAGACTGATAAGTCGATCTAGCTCTTCCTGCTTTTCACGGAAGATATGAGACAAAGCCGGATCTTCGACCTGTTCTACCGGTATTTGGAAGAGTAGTCGTTTTAGTTCAGAAGAGTCGTAGGGTAAAGGTCTATAATTAAACGTGGGCTCTTTTTCAAATTTGTTTTTTCTAAAATCCAACCAGGCTCCATGACTATTGATAGGAGTAACCTGAAAAAGATAATCAAAATGGTCACTAATTCCAGACAGTCTGCTATCCACCTCCCATACCAGTTTTGTTAAAGCTCTTGGCCCCATGGCTTGGAAGTGAGGTGGACGATGAGTGGTCCGGCTTTCGGAAAACTGAAACAGGGTTTTACGTATTATATGACTCAAACGTCGCCGAAATTGGCGAAAAAGAGCAGGAAATACCTCACAACCATCAACCTCTTCCAACCCTCGAAACAGGGGGAGAATTTGCAACCCTAGAAGATGACATTCAACTCCATCCACAGTGTTGGGAATAGATAGTGATGATAAACCACGAACCCTTGGCATTTGATTTACATAACTAACTTTAACCTGAGCCCTACGCTTTTGAAACTTAAAGCCTGACAGGTTCTGTTCCAGAGTGCGTAGAGTCGGGGTCAACAACTTGCTATTGTGGCTGAAAATGTGAAAACTGGGAGAAGAAAACAGTGGGTCAAACTTATCACCCTGCCTATTTGTATTTGATTCTGACCATAGTTCAAATACAAGAAAAGCACCAAATTGCGAACCTATGGTTTCCACTAAAGTTGCAAGAATTGCAGACAGCAACTTATTGGCGTGCTTACCTCCTGAAATAGCTAAAAAAGAGGACTCTCCTGCAAGAAGCTTGTCCATTCCTGAATCAGGTTGGTTTACAGGCTTGCGATAGATACAGATAAAAGGCAAGGCCCGATCAACATGTAGTCTTCCCCATCCTGGCAATGCCGTCCTTACACGCCCTTTTTTTGATAGTTCCCGAGCAACTTTTTCAATAAAATCAGCTTCTTCTTTGAGTAAACCTACCAGACTTCCAGCTAGACTATTCTCTGCACTTACCGTTTTCATAGCAT
>JADFYX010000038.1 GCA_015232795.1 Magnetococcales bacterium | reverse complement strand
TGTTGGGGGTATGCTTGAGAGATTATTTCGGGATATTTATGTAAAAATTCATCTATTAATTTAGGTGCAGCAATAAACATTTTCATGGATAAGCTGTCAAAATTATCATCTGGATCTATGGCTATGGGGGTTTTTAAAATAATTGCCCCTTCATCAAATTTGCCACTCATAGTGTGTATGGTAAGCCCTGAGAATTGGGGTGACTCTGTTAGCAGATTAGGCAAGGGATTTGGTCCACGGCCCATGGGTAGAAGGCTGGGGTGAATATTAATGCAGTGTTTGGGGTTTATTTTTGCAACAGGAACCAAATACGGGTAGGCAGCAGATATAAAAAGATCAGCATTGTATGTGTTGATTGTCTCTATTAGATCCTCTGTCCAAGGTCCAGAATGTAACGGGATGCCGTGTAGCTCACAGAGTTTGGCAACGGTTTTCCCCTCCTCATTTGCATTCTCGGTAAGACAGAAAAGCAGTTCACAATTAGGGTTAGATAATATTTCATCTAAAACCGAGGCAAAAAAATTACAACCTGCATAGATTATTTTCATGTATTTGCCATTTCTTGAAAAATATTTTTGCTGCTTATTTGTTTAGAGTGTCCAGGGTACATTGTTAATTATTTTCTATTGATTTAAAAGGATGTGTCAATAAACGAAGGATAACTAACAAAGTTATTGGCAATAGTTGTTTGTAATGGCACTTTGGGGTAGAATTTTGTTTTCTTATAGTATTTTCAACTTTTAAGTATACTAACTCCCTACGTTGTTCAATGATTTTTTGGTATGATATTATGGGACTGCAAAATTATTTAGATAGATACCTCGACAATTTTCTACCACAGCGAAAGACTGCCTCACGCTTATTAATGCTCACTGAGCATGGTTTGTTTTTTTATTATTGGCGAGATGGTGGTAACTTTGAAATTATAGGGCACTTTCCAGACAATAAAGATGGAGAGCAGTTTTTTGCGGAGGTGTTGGAAAAGCAGAGGTCTAACAAGTCCCCTATATTTGTTTTGGTTGATGTCGTTGAAGAGGGATTACGAATTGAGACAATTCCATCTCTTTATGGTGAGGATCGTCGCTTAGTTATAAAGCGACGCATGGAGAGGATTTTTAATAACACCCCTTATCGTAATGCTTCTCATCAAGGGTGGGGAGATGATAAACAGGAAAAAATTCTTTTCTCTGGGTTAAGTAATCCAAAGATGATCTCCAGATGGATGAAGATTCTTACAAATAACCAAGCTCCGGTTACTGGTATCTGGTCTCTGCAACTTTTAAGTCGCAATTTACTCCATTTAATTTCAAAAAAAATAGTCCATGCTCTACTGGTTACAATCCACGTTGATGGTTTACGACAGACTTTTTATGAAGAAGGCCAAACTGTAATCAGTCGTAAAACTCCTATAATGGAGAATAATCCTGCTTCCTTAAGCAAACATATCCTTGAAGAGGTACTGCGTACAAAAAGTTATCTTTTAAGTCTTCGTCTTTTGCGTCCAGATGAACCTTTAGAGATTTTTCTTGTAACTCAAAAACCACACTCTACAAACTTATCAAAATCTTTAATTTTTCATGATGGGTTAAATTGCACAGTTTTTGATAGTGCAGATCTGAAACAAAAAATTGGTCTGACCCATTTTGAGCCGGGCTTTGAAACGGAACTTCTCTTTGGTCAATTGCTCTTAAGACGTCCTACAAAAAATCATTATGGCCTGCCAGATGAATTACAATACTATATCAGCAATCCTATTAAGCGATTTATAAAATCTTTTCAAAGTACAGAGTCAATCACCGCAATAACATCCGATGATGCCAAACCCACTACGGTTTCTGTGCGGCGTTTGGGGGATGTACTGATTGAAAAAAAATTACTCACTCAAGATCAGTTACAAGCAGCCCTTACAGAGCAAAGAGGTGGTGACCGTACTTTGGGTAGGGTGCTTATTGACATGGGGATGGTGGCTGAAAAAGAGGTGCGGGATACCTTGGCAGAGCTATTACAACATGAAAGTGTGGATCTGTCCGAAGTACTGCCCCAGCCTGAAGCCCTGGCACTGGTGACAAAAAGTTTTGCCCAGCAACACAGCATCTTGCCTCTGCTGTTTGATGAAGAGACACAGATGTTAACTGTTGCTATGTCCAACCCCATGAATGTGGCTGCTCTTGATTATCTTTTGTCAAAACAAAAAGCCGGAGTACAGATAAAGCCCCTTTTAGCTGGTGAGTTAGACATAACAGGGGCTATTGATAGGCTCTATTCCAGTGCACTATCAGTTGAAGGGGTGTTACGAGAGTTAGAGACAGGTGAGGTGGAGTTAGATGATCTGGGCAACATGTCTGAGGAGACTTTTAGCCATCCCATGGTGCGTCTGGTTAATGCTCTACTTCACGATGCGGTAAAACACAATGCATCGGACATACATATTGGACCAACCGCTGGTTTTTTGCGGGTTCGCTACCGTATAGATGGAATTTTGCATCAAATATATAGTATTCATAAAAAGTTGTTAGCAAGTTTGGTGGTCCGCATCAAGGTTATGGGAAACATCAATATTGCTGAGACTCGTCTGCCACAAACCGGGCAGATATCTTTACCTTATCTAGGTAAAACCGTTAACTTTCGTGTCTCAATACAGCCGACTATCAATGGTGAAAATATTGTTTTAAGGGTGTTGGATTTAAGTCAGGAGATCCGCTCTTTAGATGAGCTTGGGGTCTCTTCACATAATCTAGAAGCTATGTATACACTTTTAAAACGCCCCGGTGGTTTGGTATTGGTTACCGGACCAACGGGAAGTGGCAAAACCACCAGCCTCTATTCTATGCTTAGCCACCTCAATAAAGAGGGGGTGAATATCATGACCATGGAAGATCCTGTTGAATATCCAATGTCTACCATTTTACAAACCTCAATTAACCATGAAGCAGGTTTGGATTATGCCGTTGGTATTAAGGCGCTGTTGTGGCAAGACCCGGATATTATATTGGTGGGTGAGGTACATGACAAAGAGACCGCAAATATGTCTCTGCAAGCCGCAATGACAGGGCATATGGTTTTTACCACCCTCCATGCCAACTCAACTATCGGTACCCTCCCAAGGTTGGTAAATCTTGGTGTTACCAGTGATATTATCTCAGGTAATATCAATAGCATTCTATCCCAAAGGTTGGTGCGTAGACTTTGTAAAAAATGCAAAACGTTAAAACCAATTCAAAGCCCTGAAGCCATGATGCTTGGATTGGAAATGGGGGAGGGTATTAAAATTGCCAGACCAGTTGGTTGTGAACACTGTTATGGTAGCGGTTATAAGGGACGACTTCCATTGATGGAGGTACTTATGATGGATGAAGATTTTGATGATTTGGTCTTTAAAGGGGCTTCTCATACTGCTTTTAAAGAACTTGCACAATCCAAGGGGTTTCACTCTATGGTAGATGATGGTTTTGCTAGAGTTATGGCTGGTGAAACAACACTAGAAGAAGTTTCACGTGTTTTGGACATATCCTCCCATAGACTATTAGAGGTATAAGGAGCTCAACCATGCCCCACTACTATTATAGGGCAGCAACTTCCAAAGGCTCTATTCGCAGAGGTTGGCTTAAGGCAGAAAATGAGCAGGATCTTGATTTCCGACTTACAAATTTGGGTCTTATTCTTATAAGCCATACCTATAGCAAAAGTGGTGCATTTAGTGGGTTACGGTTTTGGGCAGCAAAAACAGTAGAGCGAAAAAGTTTAATTCTCTTCTGTATCCATATGGAACAGATGTTGGCTGCTGGTAACTCAATTCAAGTAGCCTTGGAGGGAGCACAAGAGAGTACTGAGTCACCGCAACTTCGTGAGGTGATTACCTCCATGTTGGCCGACATCTTAAATGGGGTAAATTTTTCTGATGCCTTGGAGTCCCACTCCCCTGTTATTCCAATATCTTTTTCCAATATGGTCAGGGTTGGTGAACGTACAGGAGAGTTGGTGGAAATTTTTCAAGGGTTGGGGCAAAATTTAAAGTGGGAAGACGAGATAAAATCTAAAGCAGCCCAGGCTATTCGTTATCCAGCTTTTACAGGTCTGATAATCTTGGCTGTTGGTCTATTTATGATGATATTTATAGTCCCGCAACTTATGAGCTTTTTGTCAATGATGAACCAAGATGTTCCTCTGATAACACAGGCTCTGCTTATTGTTTCTGGTTTTTTGGTCAACTGGTGGTGGACCATTTTTTTATTCCCCTTTGGTTTTTTGCTAACCATACGTTTTCTTTGCAAAAGAAGCCCGCGAACACATTTAAAAATAGATCGTTTAAAACTTAAAATTTGGTTTTTTGGCCCCTTGATCTATAAAATTTTTCTCATCCGTTTTACTAACAATTTTGCCATGATGTATAGTGCTGGTGTACCAATCTTAGAGGCCATAAACTTAAATGTTAAGTTGAGTGAAAACCGTGAGATTATGAGACGTTTACAGAGCGTTGTAAGCCATGTTTCAAATGGGCGCACCTTAAGTTCTGCATTTCGTGATGCAGAGGTTTTTCCTCCTCCGCTACCAAAACTTATGGAGGCTGGGGAGGAGGGAGGGCAGTTATCTTCTGCGTTGCTAAATGCCAGCTACTTCTTAGACAGGGAGATACAAAGCACCGTTAATAAAATTCAGAGCATGATTGAACCAATGCTTACTTTGATAATGGGAATTATGTTGGTTTGGATTATTTTATCAGTATTTTTGCCTGTTTATAATCTTGTTGGCAATAATGGGTTGTTACCATAACAAACTCTATAATGGTGGTTTGTATGGGATTCAAAGAGTAATATATGAAAATTAATTTATTAACCGTATGCACTGACAAATACCAGATGATCTATGCGGATAAGTTAATTAAACAATTTTGTAAATTATCAAAATTAGATGTCACCCCATACTGTCTTACCGATAGACCAACACAACTGCCGGATTTTATAACTCCCATAAAACCAAAAATCCGTGTTTTGGGATGGTGGAACAAGGTGTTGCTATTTGATCCTGAAATGGCTGCGGGTTGGAACCTCTACCTGGATATAGATATTGTTATTCTTGAAAATTTTGATGCTGAGATCATTGAGGCTATTGAGAGTGGGAAAGAGATAACCTGTGTAAGCGATGCAGTGGAGTGGCTGGGGAATAAATTTAGCTCATCGTTGATGATTTTCCAGACAGGTTCTTTAGAGAGGATTTATCACAATTTTATGGCAATATATGAAGATCTGCAGAATAGAGAAGGTGGAGATCAGGTCTGGATTGGACCGCAACTAAAAAATGTCAATTATATAGATGAAAAATATCCAGAGTTAAAAAAGAATTTTAAATTTCAATTTACCAAGGTAGATGGGTCACCAGCACTAAGTGGTTTTGAGGTAACAAAAAAAGATATCTGGTTTGTGCCAGCAGATGGCGTCAGTGCTCCTATCTGGATCTGTAAAAAGTTTAACGACTCATTTCAGGTTCCTGCCCAACCACCTCAAGGGGTTAAAATGATAGATTTTGGTGGTCTACCAAAGCCCCAGCAACTCGATATGATTCCATATATCAAGAAAAACTGGCATATGGTTTAACTAATTTTCAAGACCTAAATGAGACACCAAATTTTTTGGCTATGGCATGTAGAGTTTTTTGCCCTTCTTCAAAGTCAAAATTATCAATACAGTTAGCCAATGTTGCAACTTCTTCTTTAATATTATTCTCACCAAGAAAAGGTTTTAGCTCTTCCCAGCAACTACAGGCATTTGAATCCCCATTACTCAATAATCTGTCCAATGCGAACAATAACTCCTGCATTTTTTCCTGCATTGCAGGGGCATCCATATTTGCTGTTATGGTTGCGGTTGTATCTATTGAGATCGTAGCAATAGAGGCTAAAACCTGTTGCAACTCGCGGTCAAATATATCAATCAGAGTTTGCCATTCAGATTGATTATTGCCAAGAATTACTCTATCCAACTCTTTGGCAGCTTTAAACAGTGGTTGGGCAGAAAGGCTGCCAGCCATACCTTTTACCGAGTGGGCTAAGTTTTTTGCCACCTTGAGATCATCTTGTCTGTTGCCGTTAAGGGCTGATCTTATCACAGTGGCAGTGTTAGCAAAGTTTTTAGCAAATTCTAGCAACAAAGAGCGAAATAGAGTGCTGTTACCGTTTAGCTGCTCAATGGCAGATGGTATATCGATTCCTGGCAGAATCTCAGGTAGCCCAGCAATATCGACGGTTGCCTTTTTTACAGATAATGTTTTGGGGCGTTCTGTCTGGTCTTTTTGCGGTATCCATTTGCTAAGTATTGAAAACAGATAATTTTTGTTTATGGGTTTGGCTACATGATCATTCATTCCTGCTTGCAGGCACAACTCACGGTCTCCCTTCATCGCGTGAGCGGTCAGGCCGATAATTGGCAGTTCATTAAACTGTTTAAATTTACGTATGGAGCGGGTTGCGGTATAGCCATCCATAATCGGCATTTGAACATCCATCAATACAGCATCGTAAGTTTCTTGCAGTACTTTTTCAACTGCCTGAACACCATTTTGGGCCAAATCAACTTTTAGGTTGATACCTTCTAATATCTCTTTAGCTACTTGACAGTTTATTGCGTTGTCTTCAACCAGCAGCACCTTAGCACCACCAATTCTGTCTGCAATCAAGGTGGGATCAACAATCTCTCGGCCAGAGCGGTAGGTTATGGATACATCCTTACCGAAAATATCCATAACAGTATCAAACAGTATTGAACAATTAATGGGTTTAGAAATAAAAGCATCTACATCATCTTTACCGACCAGTTTTTTTAGCTCTTCTTCATGACTAAAGCTGGTCAACATGATGATTTTTGGTCCTGAGGCAATTTTTTCTTGAAATGTTATCTCTGAAATTTGTCTTATGGTCTCTATACCGTCCATTTGAGGCATCAACCAATCCACAAGAGCAAGTCGATAGGGGTTGTTTGCCTTAATTCCTGCTTGAATTTCCTCTTTTGCCTCACGACCATTAGCTACTACAGTCGTTTCAAAGGTGAAAAGTTTTAACATATTATGTAGTGCAGAGCGGGTTGCCTTATTATCATCCACTACCAGAGTTTTCAGATGGTGTAGATCATCAGGTGGTATGAGGTCGATACCATCCTCCATCTCTGGGTGTCGTCCCAATTGAACTGTAAATTTAAACACACTCCCCTTATCTAGCTCACTATCTACCCAGATTTTTCCTCCCATCATCTCTACTAAGCGTTTACTTATGCTAAGGCCCAACCCGGTTCCGCCAAATTTTCGCGTAACTGAGTTGTCAGCCTGAACAAATGGGGCAAACAGCTCTGCTATTTGCTCTTGACTCATGCCAATACCGCTGTCGCTAACTGAAAACTCCAACTCTACCCTATCAATTTGAGCCTCAATGGTATCGACCAATACCACTATCTCTCCATCTTCAGTAAACTTAATAGCATTACTGACCAGGTTCATTAAAATCTGTTCCAGACGTAATGAGTCGCCAACTAGAACATATATACACTCCGATGAGATACCAGTGATTAACTCCACCCCTTTTTCATCGGCATTGATTCTAAATAGGTCTGATAAATTGTCAAAGAGATCACGAATAAGAAAATCACTCCTATCCAGATCCAGTTTACCTGCCTCAATTTTGGAAAAGTCCAGAATATCATTGATAATACGCATGAGAGAGCTAGAAGCTCTATCGATCTTTGTCAAATAATCTCGTGTTTTTTCTGATAAATTAGAAGTCAGAGCAAGCTCTGTTAGGCCTATAACAGCATTAATGGGTGTGCGAATCTCATGGCTCATATTGGCAAGAAATTCACTTTTAGCTTGGTTTGCCTGGGCGTTAACTACCCTAGCCTCTTCAGCATGAGTACGTTGGATTATCCCTGCCATGGTTGTAGCAAATGTAGTAAGAAACTTGGTTTCTTCATCTTTTTGGATATGTCCTTCATTCAGATATATGGTGAACACACCCAAAAGATGTTCATCAACAAGAATAGGAACAACATAATGCCCGTGGGGTTCCATTGCTTCATAAATTCTGCCGTGTTGAGAATCTATGCGGTCGGAAAAGATAACCTTTTTCTCTCTTGCTGCGGTGCCACATAAGCACTGCCCAAACACAATTTTAGTACATAAATCAACATTAGATTCCGACAGACCTTGGTGGGCAATGAGATTGAGGGTTTCCTCATTTACATCAGCCAGAAACACAGCACCTTTTTTCTGACTTGAGAGCCATGATATGGAGATGAGTAGCAAAAGAGCTTTTTCCATAATCTTGTTAAGATCCATATCCTTCAAAGAGAGATGAAGAAGTTTATTTATGGTTTCACGACTCTCCTGCAGATTTATTGTATGTTCTTCAGCAAGTTTTCTAGTACTAATATCACGAATAACAGAGGCAAAAGAGCGACTGTTTGCAGTTGTCCAGGTTGATATCGATACCTCAAGAGGAAACTCTTCGCCAGATTTTCTCAAACCAGTAAGTTCTAGAACTTTACCCGCTACTTTTGATTTTCCAGTTGTACAGACCCTGGCAATTCCTTGATTGTGGGAGTGGTAAAATCTTTCAGGCATTAACGTAGTAAGGGGTTTTCCGATAACTTCAGCACTGCTATAACCAAAAATAATTTCGGCTCCCCGGTTCCAAAAATTGATATTTCCATTTTGATCAGTAGCAACTATACCGTCTGTCGCCGATTGAGTAATTGAGCGGAAACGTGACTCGCTCTCTGTCAAGTTGTTCACAGCTCTGTTGCGTTCCAATATATTTTCTCTTAATCGGATCAACTGTGCCGTCAACAAAGAGGTCAATAACAAACCGATAATAAAAACTACCCATGGTGTATTGAAGTTATTAGAAGAGTATTCCTGGCTTTTTGGATTTGGTCTGGCTTCAAATGACCATTGCCTGCCAGCAACTGTAAACATGCGTTTCCATGAAAGCCCTCCCTTACTATCTTTCCAGTCAGGTCTGTTATTTGTTGATTTTTTAAATTTTCGACTAGAATGAAAAAAGAGTTCTAGTTTGTTTTTTGCATCAGTTTCATCAGCTATAAGAAAATCAATACCCCGTGATGAGAGGTGTTCGATAGTGGATTGAATCAGATCATTAACGTGATAGACAGCCAAGGCAAAACCATGGATATTGGCTTTTCGTTGTTCAGGGGTATCTTTAAGCTTGCCGTTTAAATAAATTGGCTGGAAAAGCAGTAAACCACTGAGTTGTTCTTTTTTTTGGATAAGGTTAACAGGTGTGAGTGCTATAGGTCTATTCGTTATTATTGCCTTTTTAAGAGCTGCAAGCCGTTTTGGGATTGATCCTAAATCAAACCCCAGGGATTCTTCGTTGCCTAAAAGGGGTTCCACATAATAGACAGGAAAATACTCCTCACGTATCTGGGCGGTAACTAAGGTATTATCTTTTTGTCTTTGAATTATTTTAAAGGTGGGGATATCCTTTCTAGCTTCATCCTCATATAACTGCCTGTTTTTATTGCTTACCTTTGGTATCCACTCCAACGCCAGAATGCCTTTTTCCCGTGCCAGAATTGGCTGGGTAAATTCACTGAACTCCTGGCGGTCAACAAATTTTGACCCTTTATAAAAACTGGCAATATCCTCAAGAGAGTTTTTGGTCTCTTCAACCCCTTTTTTTATAGCAAAATAACGTTCGTTTGCTGTCCACGCAAAGTTGGTTTTAATCTTTTCAGTAAGGTAATAGTTGTAGGATAAGGCTCCCAACCCTGAAAGAGTAACTCCGATATAGAGTACCATCAGTGCAAAAAAGTGGTGTCGTGCAAACTTAAAAAACCTAGTTTTCGACATTTTTTGCTCTCTATGTTGAAAAAACAAATTATAAGGATATTATATTGGCATCGAAGTAACTTTGGAAGGTATCATGTGTTGCTGCTGGATAATAACTATAGATCTGAATGACCACCAAATATTGAGGAATGATCGAGTTTTTCAAACTGGCAATGCATATGAGCCAAACCAGACACTTCCAGTAATATGCAGCGGTTCCCAAAGTTTGGGGCATGAAGTAAGGTTTAAGGATGGTAACTGCTTATTATTACAGTTAAAGCCAATGCTATTGGTGAGGATAGACATGTTGTGTTTGGCTTCGGGTGTGAATGAGCAGATTCTTACAATAATTGATAAAAAACAGATATTTGATACTATGATAAAATTAATTCCAAAAAAAGAGAGATAGATGTGGTGCTACCTTCAAATAAAATAAAGAGTGCAAACGGTTCTCCATTGCCAGAATTTATAAATGGTATTGATATTAAGGTGGGGGTGCGACATCTAGCTGGCAACCAAGAGCTCTATAGGGCTTTGCTTAAAGATTTTGTCCAGGAATTTACCCATGTGGTGGAGGAAATAAGGAATTGCCTGTTTCATGATTTAAAAGAGGATATTCCAACTGCTAAACGGTTGTTGCAGAGTATTCGGGTTATTTCAGGAAATATGGCTGCTAAGGATTTGCACCTTGCGGCATCCAATTTGGAAAAAGCTGTTGTAGAGAATCGCTTTGATCATTGGTTAGATATGATGGAGGCATTCACTGTTGCTTTTAATGTGGTAATGAGCTCTATTTCAACCTTAGATAAAGCTGGGCTAAGTGAAGTTGCCGATGAATCTCCTCATGAGGAAGCCACGTCAGATGAGATAGAACACGAACTCAATTATTTGGCAATCTTGATTAAGAAAAAACATTTCCAGGCAAAAAAGCAGCTTATAACATTAAAAGCAAAATTGGGACGAGAAGCTAGCTCAGAAACTATGGGGTTATTGGAATCTTGTCTCAACAAAAATGATTTTCGCGGAGCGTTAAAATATTTGCATCCATTAGCAGACCTGCTAAATATCACATTGAAATATGAGAAAAAGTAGAGTTAACCATGGGTAGTGATAATGCTCAGGAACTTGAAACGCACCTTTTACATGAGGCGTTGCGTCATCGTTGAGGATTTGATATCCGTTACTATGCTAAAACTTCTTCTTTTAGCCCTGTCAAATCTAGGTTTTAATTATCAGTAATGCATCATTAAGTTTAGATAAGTTGCAAAAATTCATCAATTTACTGAGATTATTCCGTCTATCAAAAATTGTTTTTGCACAATTTTAGGTGGTGATCAGGAGTGATGATATTTTACAATCTGTCGATGTTTATATCACAATTTAATGGACTGCGAGCAAACTTTATAAGTAACTATTTTTTTTAAAAGAGAAAGAACCGATGAATAAAGCTCAGGGGAGGCGCAAAAAGAAAAAGACAAAAAAAAACCACAAAATAAAGGATGTCTCAAAAGGTAGAAATAATCAGCTACAAATAGTTTTAAACCAAGCTATATCAGCCCATAAATCTGGCAAGCTTGATGAGGCAATATTGTTGTACAAAAAGGTACTTGAACTCCAACCAGACAACTCTATAGCACTTTCTAATCTCTCTTTTGCATTGCAGATGCAGGGTAAATTAGATGAAGCCAAGATATGTTGCTTAAGAGCGATAGCTATTAAGCCAGATTATGTAGAGGCGCATTTTAATCTTGGGAATATCTTTAAGGCCCAAGGAAGATTTGACGATGCCATTGCCAGTTTTTCACAAGCCATATCTATTAATCCAAACTATATTGAAGCTCAATATAATATTGGTGTAGCCCTTCATGAACAAGGAAAGTTATCTGAGGCGGTTGCCGTTTACCAAAAAGTTGCTTCTTTTAACCCTAATTTTGCCGAGTTACATAACAGTCTTGGCAGTATTCTACAAGAACAACAAAAACTAGATCAAGCAGCCGCAAGCTACAAACATGCCATATCTCTTAAACCAGATTATGTAGAAGCTTATAGCAATCTTGGTTATGTTTTAACAGATTTAGGCAAATTTACTGAGGCGGTAAACGCTGTTCAAAAAGCTATATCTATTAAACCAGATTTTGCAGTAGCTCATAATAATCTTGGTTATATCATGGAGAAGCAAGATAGGTTGGATGCTGCTGCTGCAAGCTACCAGCAAGCCATAAATATTAAACCAGATTATGCCGAAGCTCTTTGCAACTTAGGGGTTGTTTTTGAAGAACAAGGCAAATTTGATGAAGCAGTTGATAGCTTAAAAAAGGCCATTTCTATTAATCCAGACTATGCTGTTGCCTACAACAATCTTGGTGCTATCGTAAAGGACATGGGCAGATTTAGCGAAGCAATTACCTTTTACCAAAAGGCAATTTCTGTAAACGCTGATTATGCAATCGCATACAATAACCTAAGCTTAGTGCAGTTATTAATTGGCGACTTGCAAAACGGTTGGAAAAATTACAATTGGCGGTGGCAAAATGAGCAGTATGATGTCGAACGCTTTTTAATACACAAAGAAAAACTTTGGCAGGGAGAGTCCCTTCATGGCAAACGGTTGTTGGTATGGGCAGAACAAGGGGTTGGGGAAAACATAATATTTTCCAGTATGATTCCTGATCTTATAAAGAGAGGTGGAGAGACTGTTTTAGAGTGTAATGAAAGGCTTGTGGGTCTGTTTTCACGATCATTTCCCTCTATCACCACTATTCCTCACCCTGAGCAATTGATAGTTGGTGAACATGATTCAGAATATGATTTTATTGTACCTTTTGGCAATCTTTGTCAATGGTTGCGACCAGATATCCCTTCTTATAAACCTCAGCCAGGTAATCTTATTGCCGACCATAAACTTAAACAAACTTTTCGCAACCGTTACCTAAAAGAGAACAAAAGTTTGCTGGTTGGTATATCGTGGTACTCTAAAAGTTCCTTTTACAAAAATAAATCCATGACCCTTTTTGACCTACTTCCTCTATTAGAAATTCCGGGAGTGACTTTTGTAAATTTACAATATGGAGATACGCAAAAAGAGAGGGTTCATTTTACTAAAGAGACCGGAATTAACATAATTGAC
>JADFYX010000389.1 GCA_015232795.1 Magnetococcales bacterium | reverse complement strand
AACCATCTTTATAGGGAAGTTTTGCTCTAAATTCGTGTTTTAAATCATAAAGCAGCGGATAACCAACAAACTGTTTTTTCACCCTGAAAACCAACCTGGAAGAGTAAAATTTGCAAACGGAATTTATATCCTTATCTACCATAGCGTTGTTGATCCTGATAATCGCCAACAATGGGAGCAGTGCTACAAAAAGGGTGAGGTTACAGCACAGCAGTTTCGTTGCCAGATAGAATATATGTTGGACCACATGACCCCAGTTGCTCTTAGCCAAGCACCGGAACTAATGGCAAAAGCTGGTGTGGACCGCCCCTACTTTGCCGTTACTTTTGATGATGGTTTTCGTAATAACCTCACAGTTGCCGATCCTATTATCCAAGAATACAACTTAAAACCATGCATCTTTGTGAATGGTGCTTTTGCTCGGCAAGAAGAGGTTTTTTTTCGAATTTTATCGGCAATTATTATAAAAAATGGTCATGGACCACAGTTGGCAGCGCGAATGCGTGAGTTTTTAGGCCAGCATGAGTGGTCTGATGATGGCGACGAGCTGTTTACGCAGATGAAAGAGCACTACACGGCAGACACCATGGAGAGGGCAACAACACAAATTTATAAAGAGTTTGTCGGTGATCCCGCTGCACTGATGGCACACCTGAACTTGGAAGAGATAAAAACATTGCAAAGCCATGGCTGGGAGATTGGCAACCATACAGATGGACATCGTCTGCTCTCCTGCCAAGATAACATGGCAGCAATTGGAGCTATTGAAAGCAATGGGAAATTTTTAAAAGATAATGGCGTTTATTCCAGTGACTTTCTTAGTTATCCCGTTGGCCGTGCCCAAGATGTCGACCAAACAGTTTCCCAATGGTTGGATGGGCATCCTGATATTCAAGGTATTTTTGCCAACAATGGTATCAATTTAAAATTGTGCCGTAAGGAGTGGCTGCGCTTTAGCCTGGGAAAGCATATAAATCCTTTGGTTTTAGATAAGATAATTATTAGCCAGATTGAACGTACTTGTATGGCTTATAGTGGCACCTAACTCACTGCATTGGATTGACAAATTTGTGGTTTTTACTTAGTCTCTCAGCTAATTAATTACACTCAAGCAATCCTTGGGGCTTTGCCCTTGGACCCCCGTGGTAGTTTTTTTTTGGGATTGGGTTGACACTTTAAAGGGATGCATCATGGCGGATATGGAAATCATCATTACACCAACCACAGCAATTCCTGATTTTTTAGTAAAAGATGTTTTGTCAAAGATGGCATATGTTGATGAACTTATTGCCAAAGCATTCTATAACGAAAATGGCAGTTTAAAAATTCAATGTAGCAAAAAACCATCTCCCAAAGAACATATTGATCTGGAAGCCAAAATACAGCGTTGTGTTACTACTCTGGTTTCTACCACCAGAAAGCCTAAAATAAAGATCCACGAAAACCATATGGACCTGAAGGTTCCCTTTAGTGCTGACCCAATGCCCCTGCTATTGGAGTCTGGTCAAGTAACAAAATTAAACAATGGTCTTTTTGCCATGGGTCCGGTGGTAGCCTCACTATGTAAATATTTTGAAAACCGTCTTTTTGAGCTGGGGTTTGCTTTTGGAGCAAAAAACCATCGCTTTCCCGCCATGGTTCCATCAGACTTTCTTGAAAAAATTCAATATTTTAAAAATTTTACGCACTCTTTAAGTTTTGTCGCCCATCTTAGAGAAGATCTGGAAATAATCGAAAAATTTGCCAAAGATGTCGCTTGTGATAGTGACGGCTGTATTCAACCCCCCCAAGGATCTTTGGCAAAAATCGGCAATATGCTCTCCCCTGCGGTTTGTCACAATTTTTATCTATTTCTTGCCAACCGGATATTACAAGAGGAGCCGGTTATCGGCACAGCCCTTGGTAACTGCTTTCGTTATGAATCTATAAACCTTACCTCTTTAGAGCGACTTTGGAGCTTTACCATGTGGGAGGTGATTTTTGTCGGATCAGCCCCCAAGGTGTTGGACTGTCTGGACAGAACCAGCAAAGCAGCCAATACCCTTATGCAAGAGCTAGGGCTTGCTTATCAGGTGGAAACTGCTAATGATCCATTTTTTGTTGGAGAATTTGGCACTCAGGCAGGATTTCAGCAGCTTTATGATTTAAAACACGAATTTAGAGCAAAACTTCCCTATAAAGATGGTTCTCTTGCGGTGGGATCTCGAAACTACCATATGGATTTTTTCGGTCGTAGTGTTAACATTACCTTAGCTGACGGCTCAACAGCCCACTCCGGTTGTGTGGCTTTTGGCCTGGAACGCATGGCCTTTGCATTTGTTTCACAATACGGTATCGACCCTGATAAATGGCCTGCAAATATCCGGCAGGCAATTAGCCAAGGGTTGTAAATAAATTTTTTAAGGTGCTACATTTATGAGTTCCAGTGAAAAAATCAAATCAGTCATCAAGGTTTTTTTAGAACAATTAAATCCTGGTAGAGATCTGTCTGCTTTGTTAGAGCATGATAATCTGCTAGAGGCAGGCTTGATGACCAGCATGGATTTTATGAGTTTAATCCAGACTATGGAAGATGAAACCGGAAAAGAGATTGATCTATCAGAGGTTGACCCTGCATCTTTAACAACAATTGCTGGCTTGGTTAAATATTTTTCCCAATGAGTTTTTTGATAACCAGATAAGCATTGGCGGTTATGGCAA
>JADFYX010000388.1 GCA_015232795.1 Magnetococcales bacterium | reverse complement strand
ATGGGAGAGATATCTGGTAAAAGGATAGAGGGTGATTGGGACACCATGAACCATGATGATCAAAACCAGTTATGGCTGCCTTGTCATCGATTGCCAAGAGATAACACCCTACGTAGATCATTATGTGCAAGGTGGGGGGGGGATTCTGATGGTTCAATAATTTATGTGCCTTGGAATGTGACAAGTTATGGCACGGCATATGAGGCTATTCATGCCTATGTTCCAGACCCTACAAAGCTTACCAAGGGGATTAAAGCCCTTTTGGATCTGCGTATTGATAAGATGGATAAGGCTCTGAATATTCATCCAATGTACCAAGATGCACTTAACCGTTTTAACCTGCTAAGCGATCTGTTATCTACCATGGTTCCAGCTTATGCCATAACATTTGGGGTATTTCTTGGTGCGCTTTTATTGGCCCAAATTGGGGCATTGATCGGTCATCGACGCCACCACTACGGAATTTTATTAAGCCGGGGTGTTACCTGGATGGGGATATATGCCAAACTTTTCTGGCAGATGGCTTTGGCTACTATGACAGCAGGACTCTTTGCTGTTTTTGCTGTTATACCAGGGTTACGCTATTTGTTGGAAGATGGTTTTAATAAAATTATAATACAATATCAAGCTCTTCTCCCCCCTGACTATAAATTTGAAGTATTGCCTCTTTTGTGGCCGTCAATCATGATCACTATAGGTGAGGTGTTTGTCATTATCTTAATGGTGACAATTATTTTACTCTTTCGTTTACCCTTAAGGGGTAATACTGCCCCCTCAGATCTTCTCCATGGGGATGGTCGTGCACCCACTAATACACTGCGGAAAGGGCCATAATCACTGAAAGTTATCCGTAGATACTAGAAAACTGCTATTTGATCATATATACTGTAAGTTGGCTTTGAGGTTGTGTATTCTGTTTTATGGGGGAAACCAATGGTTGAGCCAGATAGAATTTCTGTAATTATAGATCGAGACTTAGAGTTGATTATGCCAGGTTATCTGGCTAACAGGCAAAATGATCTCTTGCAAATTTCCAAGGCTTTACAAGATGGTGACTTTATATCTATTCAGACAATAGGACACCGTATGAAAGGTTCTGGCTCTGGTTATGGTCTTGATGAAATTACAGAGTTAGGTCGCGAAATGGAAGTGCTGGCAAAAGCCCATAATAAAGAAGATATTACCAAGTTAGCAACAAAGCTTGCGAACTATTTACAGCGCATTGATATTGTGTTTAAAGAGTTATGATTTTAGGGTAGTTTAAATAATAGATATGACATCTCAAGACCACATTCTTGTTGTAGACGATGATCCAGATATTTGTACTTTGGTCGGTGATTTTCTAGAAAAAAATGGCTTCAAAGTAAGTGTTGCAATAGATGGTAAAGGGCTACAAGAGGTATTGTTAAACAGTACTATAGATCTTATTGTGCTTGATCTTATGTTACCTGATGAAGATGGTCTGGTACTGTGTCGAAACCTCCGCTCGCGCTCTAACATTCCTGTGGTTATATTAAGTGCCAAAGGTGGGGAGATGGACCGTATCATCGGTCTAGAAATGGGAGCCGACGATTATCTACCAAAACCTTTCCACCCAAGAGAGCTATTGGCGAGGGTAAAAAGTGTTTTACGCCGTTCTCGCTCTCAACCAGAAGATAATTTAGAGTCAGAGCAAAATGCTTGCTACCGTTTTGCGGGATGGACTTTAGATGTTCCTACAAGGCAACTCTACTCTCCTAGTGGGGATAAAATATTTTTGAGTGGTGGTGAGTTTTCGTTGATTATGGTCTTTCTCAACCATCCCAACCGGGTTTTACCCCGTGACCAGCTTTTAACATTTGCCCATGGTCGGGAGATTGAGCCGTTTGATCGTACTATCGATATGCAGGTCAGTCGTTTGCGGCGGCGGCTACAAGATGATCCCAAAAGCCCAAGCTTAATTAAAACGGTGCGTAGTGTTGGTTATGTTTTTTCCGCTCGCGTTGAGAGGGGAGATCCCATCTCTTGATTCTTTTTTAGGATCAAAAAGTGGTTTGTCAGTTAATTTCAGTTTTCTATATCATGAAAATATCCAAACTTAAAATGTGTACAGTGCAATGCGGGCTTTGATCCAGCGAGTTAGCCAAGCTTGTGTAACTGTTGATGGCGTTGATGTGGGAAAAATCAAGGTAGGTATGTTACTGTTTCTCGCTGTTGTTGTGGGAGATGGAGATCAGCAGTGCAGTAAAATGGTCAATAAGGTGGCTGGTCTGAGAATTTTTCCCGATTCTCAAGGACGGATGAATCTCAGTGTTGGCGATATTGACGGAGAAATTTTAGTAGTTTCTCAATTTACCTTGGCAGCAGATCTAAAAAAAGGCTATCGTCCTTCGTTTGGTAACGCCGAGGAGCCTAAATTAGCCCAAGCTATGTGTGACAAATTTTGCAAGCAGTTACGGGCAACAGGAATAAAAGTAGAAGAGGGTAAGTTTGGGGCCGATATGCAGGTGAGTTTAAACAATGATGGCCCGGTAACTTTCTGGTTGGATTTTCCTCCAACCTAATAGGAGTTTTTTTGAAGCTTCCTAAATTAAAGATAGTCAAAAATATTTGACTATCAAGGGGGGTTGACTAGTTGAAATTTATGTTTTTCACCCTCCTTAATCTAGATTAAATAAGGCTATTTTTTTTAATGACAGTGTGAAAGTTATTCACAGTTTATATTT
>JADFYX010000387.1 GCA_015232795.1 Magnetococcales bacterium | reverse complement strand
ACTGCGAACGCCCCAAATTCACCCCCCGCACCATGTCGAAACGTGCCAAATTGGCTTACATAGCTCACTATGCGCACAAATTTGTCCCATTCCGCCATGTCACGGGGGGCGTTTTGGGACGTTCTCGCTACGGGTTTCATTATTTCACAGGCTCTGAGAGTATCTTTCAAGTTTTGATCGTTGATTAGACACCTATATCAATGCTGGTAACTCTCTTTTTTTCAATTTAAAATGTCAGATCAAGCCGACACTCTTACAGTTACCCATCTATCATATCCAACCAACTTTCTCCACCTCCAGGCATTCCTCCTCCGTCGACATAATAGGTCTGCGCTGTTGCAGAGGCTGCGGGCTGGTTTTGCCTGCGTTTTTTTTCCAACTCTTGTGTTTGTTCTTTAACATCATACAACTCTTTGTTTTTGTAATACATCTGCCACTCTAGTTCCAAATTTCTGTCCCAACGTATACAGGCATCTCTTACCATCTGGTAAATTACCTCTTGTGATACCGGTTTTCTCAGATATTGAACGTCGTGTTTAAGCTCCTTTTGGATTTCGTCAATAGATCTATCACTGTAAGCAGTGACGATAAAAATTATGGCTCTATCATCCAACTCCCGGATGCGGCGAGCAGTTTCAAGTCCATCTATTCCTGGGGGCATTCGCATATCAATAAGTATCGCGGCAAAATATATCTCCTGGTCTAAATGCTCTTGTACTTTCTTAATGCCCTCTAATCCTTGTTGAGCACATACTACATCAAAACTGTCAGTTGGTTGCTCATCAGGGGTAGATAGATTGGCAAAAGCGGCTAATCCAGAGGAGGGGGCCAACTGCTTCGGTGCTAATATTCCTATATAGGAATCAAGAACGGAGGGGTCATCATCAATTGCTAAAACACGATTATTTCCCATTGTTTCACTCCTATTATCATTAAACCTAGATTAAGCAGTTGTTTCTACACATCTGAGAGCTTGTAAAAAAATGAAACCCTACTGCGAACGCCCCAAATTCACCCCCCGCACCATGTCGAAACGTGCCAAATTGGCTTACATAGCTCACTATGCGCACCAATTTGTCCCATTCCGCCATGTCACGGGGGGCGTTTTGGGACGTTCTCGCTACGGGTTGCATTTTTTCACAAGCTCTGAGGTATAAATCCATATTATTAAAATGCTATCTTGAATTTTTAAATTTGCTCTCTACACAACCAACCACAGCGATATTTTTATTATTTACAATGGCGGATAATATTTTTTTCATCTTTTATGATGCCCAAAATTTGCTAGAGAACAGCATTAATACTGTGAAAATTTCCAATCGTCCTGCCACCATATCAAATGACAGCAGCAACTTTCCGGCATCTGGAACCAAAGCAAAGTTATCTATCGGTCCAACTGTTCCCAGCCCCGGACCCACATTGGAAACACAACTTAAAGCAGCACTCATTGCGCTGACCATATCCATGCCCATGATATTTAATGCCAACCCGGTTATAATGGTGAGTATCAACGCCACAGCCACCATCCCAACACATCCTTCAGACACTTCTTGGGATACGGTCTTAGATCCTAGTTTAAGAACAACAATCCGGTTGGGTTGCAACAGACGAGAGGTAACCGCTGACAACAGCTTGATCAATACAGCGATACGGATGACCTTAACACCACCACCAGTGGAACCGGACATGCCACCAATCAGCATTAGCAGTATCAAGAGAAGTTGTAAAAAGGCTGGCCATACTGTCCAATCGACATTCACATAGCCAGTAGTGGTCATAATTGAAACTGTTTGGAAAAAACTTTGCCTCAAAGCTGTCTCTATGTGCAGTTCACTACCATAGAATAGTTTGGCGGATATAATTAATCCCACCGTGATAATTATACCAATATATAATTGCCATTCTGGATCATGAAAAACTTTCCAGTCCCGGCGCAATACAAGCCGATAATGGAGTAAAAAATTGGTTCCAGCTAGCACCATGAATAAAATGCACCACCATTGTGCCATGGGTGAAAATGCAGCCAGACTTTCACTTCTGGTTGAGAACCCCCCTGTGGCCATGGTAGTAAAAGCATGG
Organism: Magnetococcales bacterium; assembly: GCA_015232795.1. GTDB lineage: Bacteria > Pseudomonadota > Magnetococcia > Magnetococcales > JADFYX01. Next base: position 626 of record JADFYX010000387.1, on the reverse strand, counting down.
TTGAGCGCATTAAAATATGACATCCCAGAGAAAATATAAAGAACTACCAGCACTACTGTGAATCCGACATAAAATCCCCATAAAACCCTAGCTGTAGTAGCTAGTCGTGGTGTTAGGCGTTCTTTGCTAGGACCAGGAACTTCTGCCTTCATTAATTGCATTCCACCCACACCAAGAAATGGAAGAATAGCTATGGTTAGAAGCAGCATACCCATACCTCCTAGCCATTGGGTCATGCTACGCCAGAGCAGAAGACTTTGTGGCCAGGACTCTGGGTGAGTCAGGACAGAAGAACCAGTAGTCGTAAATCCAGCAGTAGATTCAAAGATGGCATCGATCCAATGCAGACTACCACTAAAAAGGTACGGCATTGCACCTAGAATAATGGCCAATATCCAACCAAATGTGGCAACCAAAAACCCATCTTGTGGTCGTAATGTCGGATTTGCCCGTATGGTAAAAGTCAATCCCCCTACAGCTATAATTGCCGATACCAAAATAGAAAAGAAAATGGGCCAGAAGTTGTCCCCATGGATTAAGGAAAAAGCAAGAGGTACAGCTTGAAATACGGTTAAAATAGCTGACAATACAGCCAGAATGCGAATATCCATTAGAATATTCATCAC
>JADFYX010000386.1 GCA_015232795.1 Magnetococcales bacterium | reverse complement strand
CAAGGTGACTGCGATTCCCCCTAATACACCAGATAAACCAATATCTTACGCCATGCACGCAACGCCAACTGCCGAATCTTGGTTGAACAACAAAATGTGCATTCATTGAATATAGTTAAAAATAGGTTTATATTCACCCCTGGATTTTGCCCGGTAATTCATGAAATATCCGGTTAGGAATTGATTTATGAAAACCCTTAGCTTTGAAGAGTCTCTGACTCAACTAGAAAAAATAGTACAACGTTTAGAGCGGGGAGACCTGCCCCTTGAAGAGGGCTTAAATGCTTTTGAAGAGGGTATTAAGCTATCCCATGATTGCCAAAGCAAACTTGATGCTTGCGAAAAACGGATTGAAGAGCTTGCTACACCAGTTACCGGGACCATAACGGAGTCAAGCTAACAGTGGATATTATTGAGTATCTCAGAAGAGAAAAAAAAATAGTTGATGAAGCACTTGATCGATTGGTACCTGCTGCTGACAGACCACCAGTACGTTTAAATCAAGCTATTCGCCACAGCCTTATTGATGGGGGTAAACGTCTAAGGCCTATTTTACTATTAGCAGCAGCCCAAGCAGTCGGGAGCAAGAAAGAGCCTTTACTACCTTTTGCCTGCGCAATGGAGTGTATCCACACCTATTCGTTGATACACGACGATCTGCCAGCAATGGATGATGATGATCTCCGTCGTGGACGGCCTACTTGTCACAAACAGTTTGATGAAGCAACCGCAATATTAGCAGGGGATGGGCTTTTAACTTTAGCTTTCGAGCTTGCGGCTCGTCCCATACAAGGTGTCCCGGCTAAAGACTCTTTAGCAATGGTGGTGCAACTTGCCCAAGATGCTGGAATTCATGGTATGGTTGGTGGTCAGATGATGGATATGGAGGCTGAAGAGAGAGAGGTAGAACTAGCTGAGTTACAGTATATCCACATTCACAAAACCGGTGCGTTAATTCGCTCTTCCTGTATGGCGGGAGCCTGTTTAGGGGGTGGGGATGCAACCCAAATTAACAAGATAAAACGCTATGGTGAAGCCATTGGATTGGCTTTTCAGATAGCCGATGATGTTTTGGACATAGTTGGTGATAGCGAACTTATGGGAAAAACCATAGGTAAAGACCAGCAACAGTCCAAAGCGACTTATCCTGCTTTGATGGGAGTTGGTCAAGCCCGTGATGAAGCGAATAATTTAGTTAATGAGGCCCTTAGCTGCCTGAAAGATTTTTCGGATGATGCTGAGCCACTGCGAGCATTGGCTCGCTATATTACTGATAGAACCCACTGAGTATTAGAAAACTATAGATAATGAAATCTCTTTTGAAAAAAATAGATAGCCCATTTGCCCTGCGCAGACTCAAGGAAGATGAACTTCCCAGGCTATCTGAACAAGTTCGTGAATTAACCATAGATTCAGTTTCCAAAACTGGTGGTCATCTGGGTGCTAGTTTGGGGGTTGTGGAGCTAACCGTTGCTCTGCATTATACATTTGAGACTCCAGAAGATATTCTTATTTGGGATGTTGGCCACCAATCCTATCCCCATAAAATTCTCACAGGACGACAGGATGAGATGTGCACTCTGCGCCAAGAGGGTGGCCTGTCGGGTTTTACCAAACGCTCTGAGAGTTCTTACGACCCTTTTGGGGCCGGACACTCTTCTACCTCTATATCCGCTGCTCTGGGTTTTGCCATTGCCAACCGCAACCTGAAAGAGGACCGCTGGGCTGTGGCTGTTATTGGTGACGGAGCTATGTCTGCGGGTATGGCTTTTGAGGCTCTTAATAATGCTGGCAGTTTTGATTCTGACCTTAAACTATTGGTAATTCTCAACGATAATGAGATGTCTATCTCACCAAATGTTGGTGCGTTGTCAGCATCCTTAAGTCGCATGTTGAGTGGTCAGGTTTATACCCGTCTTAAAGATGGCACAGGCAAGATGTTGGGTAAAATATCCATGCCTCTGTTGGACGCAGCCAGAAAAGCAGAAGAGCATGTTAAGGGTATGTTGATCCCTGGTACTTTTTTTGAAGAGTTGGGTTTTGACTATTTTGGTCCGGTTGATGGTCACGATTTCAACCAACTATTGCCAACTCTCAACAACATTAAACAGTTAGATGGCCCTGTGCTACTACATGTGGTAACAAAAAAAGGTAAAGGTTTTGCTCCAGCAGAAGCCAACCCATGCACCTATCACGGGGTATCACCATTTGACCGTAACAAAGGAGTTTTACCCACCAACGGTAAAAAAGCCACCTACACCCATGTTTTTTCTGACACCCTCATAGAGCTTGCACAAAACAACAATAAAATAATGGCGATAACAGCAGCAATGCCGGAAGGAACTGGCCTAAACGAGTTTCAAAAAAGATTTCCCGACCGCTTTTTTGATGTGGGTATTGCCGAACAACACGCTGTAACTTTTGCCGCTGGTTTGGCATGTAACGGTCATATTCCCGTTGTTGCCATATACTCCACTTTTTTACAAAGAGCCTTTGATCAGGTCGCCCATGATGTAGTCTTGCAAGATCTACCCGTCATTTTTGCCCTGGATAGGGCAGGACTGGTAGGAGCAGATGGAGCTACCCATGCCGGAGTCCTGGATTTAACATTTTTACGCTCCCTACCCGGCTTGGTAATTATGACCCCAGCAGATGAAAATGAGCTGCGCCATATGTTGGCAACTGCGGTAGAGCTGGGCAAACCTGTA
>JADFYX010000385.1 GCA_015232795.1 Magnetococcales bacterium | reverse complement strand
CTATATTGGATAAACTGCATAAAAAATATAACTCCCAAGGATTTGTTGTAATCGGCGTAAATGAAGACAATAATGTCAAATCCGGTAAGGGGTTCACCACAAAAAATCCGGTAGCATTTCCTGTGGTTTGGGATAAAAAAGGCATTATTGCCAGGCTTTATGGCTTACGGGGGATGCCGAGTTCATTTTTGCTAGATAAACATGGGGTTATCAGTTATGCCTGGGTGGGTTTTCCTGGTGGAAAGCACCTCCAAGAGTTGGAAAACAAAATTAAAGTTCTCTTGGAGGCAGAGTAGATGGGATTTTCTCGTCGTATAACCTTTTTTGCCATGGTTTTGTTGTTATGTAGCGGTTGTACTATGGTAGAACCTTGGGAGCGAGATTATCTGGCCCGTCCTGACATGGCATTTGATCCAGATCCATTGGAAGCCATAAGTCAAGAGCAAGTCTACACCAGTAAAGAGGCGGCAGAAGGTGGAAAAGCCGTAGGAGGTGGTGGCTGTGGTTGTAACTAAAAATAAGCCTGAAAACAACTGCTTAGCATCTCTTATGGTAGCAGCTATTGTATTGCCAGGGGTAGTGTCCGAGGTGAGTGCTGCTGCTCCCCAAGAACAGGAGGTAGGAGTAGAGTTACTCTATTATCATGAACACGGGGATGGAATTGATGTGGTCTCACCGGTAATTTATGGACAGTTTTCACCAACCCCAAAATCCAATGTTGAAATCTCTGCGGTTTTTGATTCTGTATCAGGAGCCTCAATTTGGCTCTCTTCCGACCGTACTGGAAAAACCGCTGTTGATACAACCTCTGGAGCTTCAACATCATCAACATCTGATACCCGTAAGGCTCTTGATCTCAAATATAGCCATTACCTTGATGATCTTACCTGGGCTTTGGGTGCTGGTTTTTCTAGGGAAGATGATTACGAATCAAAATCTGTAAGTATGGAGTTAAAAAAATCTTTTAATAAACAAAATACTGAGTTATCTCTCTCAATTGGCTATGGAGCAGATGAAATTCTTATTCCCAATAGTAGTAGTGATGATGACAGTGACAGCGATGATGACGATGATGACGACGATGATGATGGTGATAGCCAGGAAGAGAGTAAAAACACATTCTCCATGCTTGTTGGCGTAACCCAACTGTTATCTCCAGTGTCTCTGGTGCAAAGCAATATCTCCTTCACCAATGGTTCTGGTTATTTTGCCGATCCTTATCAACAATCACTAAACCCCGCTACAGATCAGACCATAGACGACACCCGGCCTAGCAGCAGACAACAGTGGGCCTGGTTGACACGCTATAACCATTTTTTCCCAAAATGGGAAAGCTCTCTGCACTTGGATTATCGTTATTATATAGATAGTTGGGATATAAGCTCTCATACCTTGGCTATATCTTGGTATCAACCTTTGCCTAACGATTGGACACTGCGACCATCTTTGCGATATTACAACCAGAGTGCAGCCAGTTTTTTTGCTGAAACCCTGCCAAGCACCATGGTTTCCGGTGATTTTTCCATGGATCAACGCCTTAGCTCTTTTGGAGCTATATCTTTAGGGGCTAAAGTAGTCAAAAAACTAAGCGATAACACACGGCTAACTGCACGGATTGAAAATTATAGGCAATCACCTGATTTTACCTGGAGCAGTGGTAGCAATGTTGATGATTGGCAGGCGACGATTTTGGCTTTGGGTCTGCGTTACACCTTTTAGATTTGGGGTTTAAATGCTAACAAATCGTTTTGCTTTTCAGGCCATGGGCTCTCAAAATGAGTTGTTACTGCTAGGTGATGATAAATATAAAATATCTAATATTGCCCATAAAGTCATGGATGATGTTCGGGATATTGAAAAACGTTATTCGCGTTATTCAGAAGATAGTATAATCAGCACTATAAACCGCTTAGCTGGCAAAAAAAGTGTTAAGGTTGATCAGACAACCGCAGCAATTTTAAATTATGCCCATATCTGTTTTCAACAGAGTGACGGCCTGTTTGATATCACCTCTGGTGTACTGCGAAAGGTTTGGGACTATAACCACCACACCCCACCTACACAGCAAGAAGTCAAAAAACTCCTTAAATATATCGGCTGGCAAAAAGTAAAATGGCAAGAACCGGATATCTATCTGCCAATTGCTGGAATGGAGATTGATTTTGGTGGAATAGGCAAAGAGTATGCAGCAGACCGAGCCGCCCTGATATGTCTAGAGTGTGGGGTGAATAACGGATTTATCAACTTGGGAGGCGACCTCAGGGTTTTAGGACCACAAGCTGACGGAAAACCATGGAAGATCGGCATTCGCCATCCCCGGCTGCCGGGTAAATTTATAACACATCTACCTGTGTGGCAGGGTGCTGTGGCAACAAGTGGCGATTATGAACGGTTTTTTATCCATAATGGTCGGCGTTATCACCATCTGCTGCAACCCCAAAGTGGCTGGCCTGGTGCAGACTCCTGTCAATCTGTTACGGTTATCGCTCCATTATGCGTGGTTGCAGGCAGTGCAAGCAGTGTTGCCATGTTAAAATCCGAAACCCAAGCACTATCTTGGTTGCAAACATTGGGACTTCCACATCTTTGTGTGCTGGGAGATGGAAAAATGTATCAAAAAAATGTTGAAGATGCTCTAAGTTAGAAAAATCACTCCTGTATCAACTCAATAGCATAACCTTCCAACCCCATTTCTATAAGGCGAAAGAGTGTA
>JADFYX010000384.1 GCA_015232795.1 Magnetococcales bacterium | reverse complement strand
ACCGTTAGCATCAATTCCACCTAAAACCGGGGTTAAACCGCTGTAGATAATATCACCATCTTTTAAAGCAATAATCTGCGATATTGAACATTTATAAACAGGAATATCGACAAACTCTCCCCAGCCTGAGATTCCTGTTTGTCCAGCATTTTTCCACCAACGAATCAAACTGTTGCGAGAGTTTTTATGGTTGCCTGCTCCAAAGAGAAATTTACCATCATGAGACCATGTTACAGTCCGAAAATCACCATTCCCAGCGGTACCGTCGGGAAAATAAAGTATTTTAAGATCATGGGCTGAAAAAACTGTGACAACAGGCCGATTACTAAAGCCAACTGCTATTTTTTCACCATCCGGGGAGAATTTAGCTGAATATGGTTGATAATTTGCTGCCAGTTTTTTCTTTTTTATCAGTCTAAAGCGGTTATCATACCTTCTAAGAAAACCATCTATACTCGATGTCACCAGACCTCCACTATTGTTAAAATCTACCCAGGTAGTATCGTCGCCATATTCATTATCACTTCGCAATAAGCGTCCATCAAAAATTTGGTAAACCCTTAACCCAGCTTTACCCTTCATGACAACTGCTAAATATTTACCATTGGAAGATATGGACATATGTAGAGGTGTTGTGGGGAGACCTTTAATGCGTGACAAGATGTGTCCGGTTGCAGTGTCAAAAATGTAGATACAGTAACCTGTTTCTGCTTCCCAAGTTTTACAGGTATCTCCAGAAGCTGCAATTATCACCCCATCAGGTGAAACAGCAACAGCATTTAACTCTCCTTCAGAACCATTGTCGATTGGAACACGGATAATTTTTCTTAGACGACCAGAAGGAAGTTGCCAAATTCTGAGAGTTTTATCATGTGAACTAGAGACAAAAAAACTGTTAGCACTGTCAGTAGCAAAACGCAATACTTTGGCGGTGTGCATCTGACCTTCCAGACGCAAGATAGGTTCATTTGTCGGCTCCCCAGCAAAACCAATAACAGGAAGTGACAAAAAGCAGCAGATTAGATATGCAAAAAATTTAAGATAAATAGGGTAAGAAAATGATTGAAACATGGCCTATTATGCAACCTTCAACTCCCAAAAAGGACGGCAAGCTAACCCGAATGGTAGTGTACAAGAATTTACTTTATTAGATCATTGCGTTTCATAATTTGATAAATCTCGCGACTTACCCAAGCATCTGTTGCAGCATATAGAAGCTGAAAGTTTTTCAAATGTTTGGTCTCCCAATTGGAACACTGCGCCCTTTTGGAAATTCTAAAACCAAAAAAACGCGCTGCCATACTACGCAGACCTCGGCTTTGAATATTAGCATTGCGGGCCATACTTCCTACATCAATAAATCCCTCAGGTTTAAAAGACATAACAGGTTGTAACTGATCAATATCATTATCCAACCCTACGCCAACCTTAAGAATACTCTTATTTGTCAACAGAGAAGCAATTGGAGAGAGATCTTTTAAACGGTTTAGTTGAAATAGAGTGACCTCTTCCTCCCCTGCCAGTTGTAGAATACAAGGATTATGGGTTACTCCTTTGCGAAAAACAGGCTTGGTTTCAGTATCAAACCCTAGGACCGTCTCTTTTTGCAGACGCGATATGGCTTCTGCAACTGTAGCATCGGAGTTGACGAGGGTAATTTTTCCATCCCATTTACGAATGGGCAAGCTGTTTATTTGCTCTTTAGACATCTTGGTACGAAAATCAGATGGCAGAACAGACTCTTTTTTACTATTTTCTTTATCTTCCAAGCTCTTATCGGCGTGTGACAATTTTACAAACTGATCCATGCCTCACCTATCCTTTAGCTTTATCGTTAGGGTTATTGGCTTTGTCTACTGCATATTTTAAATCAATACCATTTTTTAACATTTCGGTAAACTTATCCACTTGTATAGGAGCACTAAAAAGAAATCCCTGCATCTCATTACAGCTTAAATCTTGCATGATTTTTAGCTGAGCCACTGTCTCAACCCCTTCAACGATAACTGTCTGGTTAAGACTATGAGCCATAGCGATAATAGCATTAACTATAGCTTTATCTCCCTTATCAATAGCTATAGAATTTACAAAAGAACGATCAATTTTAAGAGTTTTAAAAGGAAAATGTCGCAGTTGACTTAATGAGGAGTATCCGGTACCAAAATCGTCAATTGAGAGCTTTACCCCCATATCACCAATACGGTTTAATATTAAAACTGCCTTTTTCACATCATCCATGATTGCACTTTCAGTAATCTCTAAATCTAGATCACCAGGATCAATTCCGGTCTCGTCAAGAGACTCTCTAACAACTTGCTCAATATCCTGCCTTTGAAACTGAACTGCAGATAAATTAACACCTACCCGAATGGAGCGTAAGCCCATATCACGCCAAATGGCCATCTGTCTACATGCGGTTCTTATTACCCAATCACCAATTGGTAGAATTAATCCTGTCTCCTCTGCAACCGGAATAAATTCTGCGGGAGATATAATTCCCTGCTCTGGATGAATCCAACGTAAAAGAGCCTCTGCACCGATAATTTGTCCGGTTTTAAGATCAAGCTGAGGCTGATAATAGAGATGTAACTGTTCACTAACCACAGCCTCTCTTAAGCTGCTCTCCAGAGCAAAACGCCGACGGGCTACATCAGCCATTTTGTGGGAAAAAAACTGATAATTATTCCTACTACCCTGCCGGGCATGGGTGAGAGCTGTCTTGGCATTATTTAACAACTCTTCAGGGTTT
>JADFYX010000383.1 GCA_015232795.1 Magnetococcales bacterium | reverse complement strand
GTCTCCATATGCGGATGATACCCGCACAGCTAGCTTAAGTAAAGTGGATAGCACTTAATCGAAGTGGATACCTAGTTTATTGGAATGTAAATCTATACCGCACATGTCAAACGGCGTCCAATAATGACCCCCTATAGGCGTCGAAAATTGACCCCCCTAATTTAAATTTTTTAGGTCCTATTTTTCTTCATCCTCCAACTCTCATTTCCGGTTTCTATTATATCGCAGTGGTGGGTTAAGCGGTCAAGAAGAGCAGTCGTCATTTTTGCATCACCAAACACTTTTGCCCATTCACCAAAAGTTAGGTTAGTAGTCACAATCAGTGATGTTTGCTCATAGAGGCGGCTGATTAAGTGAAAAAGCAAAGCTCCTCCGTTTTTTGAGAATGGCAAATAACCAAGCTCATCAATAACAACAATATCCACCCGTAGAAGTTTATCAGTTAATCGCCCAACCCGACCATCTAGCTGATCACGTTCCAAACGATTAACCAAATCTACAGCACTGAAATAGCGGCATTTTTTCTCATTACGAATGCAGTTAGCAGCTATAGCAATAGCTAAATGAGTTTTTCCTGTGCCAGTTCCACCTACAAGGACAATATTCCCAGACTCTTCTAAAAAATCTCCTGAATGCAAAGTTCTTATACGGGCCTCGTCAACACCAGATTGTGGAAAATCAAACACTTCCAACCCTTTAAGTATCGGAAATTTAGCTACTCTTATCTGATAACGTATAGATTTTGCGGATCTCTCTGAGGCTTCTGCTTGCAAAAGGTCTCCGAGAATTTCTTGAACTGTTCTTTTACGACGAACACCCTCAACAACAGCCTCATCAAAAGCTGCTGCCATACCGTGTAACTTCAGGGCTTTAAGATCATTTATTAAATCATGGCGTTTCATGGCTTGTTCTCCAAAAGTTGATCATATCGAGAACAATCGGCTACAGGATCTTCTTTTAATTGAAGTGATACTGGTGGTTCTATAGGGGCTGCTTCTGCTGATTGACAGAGGCGAGATATGTGGTTAAGTATCGCATCTACATGAATTGTTCCATCTTTTAAAGCCATTACACAAGCTGAATTAGTTGGGTCCAATCCATACTCTTTAGCCGCTAGCAACAAGGATACAAAATCACGATCACCACCAAGCCGACCTTCCAAACGCTTGCGTATTTCCGCTATCCCTGCAGGCAGATCCCACTCATAAAAAGGGGCTCCATTACGAATTGCACCTGGTTTGCGCTCTAATACTTTCAAGTAATGCCATGGATTATAAACTGTTTTTCCTTTACCAAAATGCCGAGGATGCTCTGCAACTATCTTGCCGTCATAAATCACCTTTATTCGATTTGGATAGGCTTTAACTGTGCCTACACCACGAGTCAGGCAATCTACGCTGTAATGGTTATCTTCATAACGAATCAAGCTGGTAGATGAAACTCGGCAATCTGCTTGTTTACAAGCGTCAAATGGTCCTGGGTATGCTATAAGAGAACCTTGCTCTCTGAGAAACATCTCTTCAATGGTCGCTGTTTTCTCTTCAGGGTGAGGCCGTTTTCCAGCAATTTCTATACAGCGATCTACTAACCAGCAATTCAATTCTTCTAAATCAGCAAAAGATGGCATTGGAATAAAAAACCAGCGGCGGATATTGCGAACCTGATTCTCTACCTGACCTTTTTCCCAACCAGAAGCTGGGCTGCATGCTATTGGCTCAACTAAAAAATGATCACACATCTTACTGAAATCAGAGTGAAACTCTCGATCTTTGCCTTTCTTGATTCTTGTAACTACTGTACGCATGTTGTCATAAACACCTTTACGGCAAGCACCTCCAAAAAAGGCAAAAGCCCGATTATGCGCTTCAAGAAGCATCTCCAAAGATTCGCGAGTAAATGCCATTACAAATGGTTTGCGGCTGTATGATAGACGAAAATGTGCCAGCTTAATCTTTGTTACAACGCCTCCTAAGAGAACTTTTTCATGGCTCCAATCAAATTGGTAGGCCTCGCCAGGTTCAAATCGGAGTGGGACAAAAATATTTGATGGATTATTGCCTTCTTTCTCTCGCCAATCTTTTACAAAACGACGTACGCTATCATATGCGCCAAGGTAGCCATTTCGTACAAGATCTTCATATATCCTCTTAGCTGTTAACCGCATTTTTCTTGGCTGTTTCCAGTCTTCAACTAAGACTTCATTAAGCTCTTTTATATGCGGAGCTAATCGTGGTCTAGGCTGGCTTTGCCTCTTATAAGAGAATGCCTCAACACCTTCTCTGATGGCTTTTTTAACAGTGTTTTTTGAGACTGAAAGATCCCTAGCTGTTCTTTTGATCCCTTTTCCTAAAACAAAATGGTGCCGACGTATCTTTGCAACTGTTTCCATTATCATCATCCTCTGGTTTCTCCATGTCATAGCATTTATGAACACGGGAAAATTAGCACAGAGGGGGGTCAATATTGGACGCTTATTTTGGCTAAAAGGGGGTCATTATTGCACGCCGTTTTACAGCTGTTGCGCAATCCGGCCTACAAGGGCACAGCTTGCTTCGGCAAAACGCAGGTTGGCATCCGGAAGAAAGCGCACCGATCATTGCGCCTCAAGAGTCCATCCAGGCGAGGCGATACCGCCTCCCACGAGCGTCCTCGTGCCGATTGGATTGAGATTCCAGTTCCAGCTATCATTTCTGAGGAAACTTTCGCGCTGGCGCAGGAACGGCTTATGGACAATAAGCGTTTTTCAAAACGCCG
>JADFYX010000382.1 GCA_015232795.1 Magnetococcales bacterium | reverse complement strand
CCCTTTTTCCGCTTCTGCGTAACAATGGTGAAAAAATTGAAGCAGAAGAACGCACAGGTTCTGACAGGCGTATTATTTCCGTAAGCGAACATCTGAGCCTATTTAAAAACCTCAACGATGAAGAGACCCTCAAATCTCTTGCTAACTGTCCTGTTCAGAACTTTGACAAAAGAACTGTTCTGCTACAAAAAGGGAAAGTCAACGATCATCTATTTCTGGTGCTCAGTGGCAGCCTGACAGTCCATTTGGATAGCCCAGATTCCGACTACGCCTTCCGTGTTGAGAGTGGTGAATGTGTCGGAGAGATGTCGATTATTGATAACAGCCCGATTTCAGCTCATGTTGTTGCCCAAAAAGGGTGCCGGATACTGCTTATTACAGAAGATTATTTCTGGAACAATATCATGAGCAAACCAGTGGCTGTACGCAATCTGCTCAGAATCCAGACCGAAAGAGCTCGCAATTCAAATAAAGCTATTTTCAACCAAATGAAGCGGGAAGTTCATCTAAAACTGATTGAACGAGACCTATCAGTAGCTGCAAATATTCAAACCAGCATGTTACCTCATAATTTTGCCCTTTTTTCAGAACCCGGCAAATGGGAATTTTATGGCAGAATGTTGCCAGCTCGGGATATTGGTGGGGATCTTTTTGATATATTTGAGCTAGAGCCGGGACGACTCTTCTTTTTACTCGGAGATGTCTCTGGCAAAGGCGTTACTGCAGCCCTCTTCATGGTTAGAACCATGACCCTATTTCGCTCCATAACCACAGCAGATCAACGACCCGCGGAAATTTTGGAAAAAGTCAACAAAGAGCTCAAAAAAAACAACCAAAACATGATGTTTGTCACCATTTTTTGTGGCATATTTGATACCAAAACAGGTCTCATACAGTTTTCCAACGCTGGACACAATCCACCCCTTATTCGTCATAATGACGGCCACTGTACAGAACTACCATTACCCCCAGGATTGGTTGCTGGTATAGTTGGAGATGCCACTTATGAAGATGCCCAACATCGGTTGGAAAAGGGAGACACCCTACTCATCTTTACCGATGGCGTTACCGAAGCTATGAATGAAGATGAGGAACTATTTTCTGACAAACGGCTGTTTCAATGGTTTGCAAAAGAGAAAAAACAGAGCAGTAAATTATTATTGGATCGTCTCTACCAAACTGTCAAAGAGTTTTCTGGCTCGGCTCCTCAGGCAGATGATATTACGGTTTTAACTTTAAAGAGAGATGGTTAGTTAAGTATACCAATTGGAAAAAAGCCATGGCTATCATTAAACAAATTCTAACTATGGACTTTTTTGCTTGATAATAAAAATCTGCCCGTGTGATAATCAATTGGTTTATTTTCTAAGTTGTGCTAAATTCAAGTAAACTGTTGTTTAGAACATATTCCCAAAAACATGGATCAAAGATCTAGAAATACCTATCAATTTTTTAATTGTGGTGGAATAAACTATGAAATTAATGGTCAAGCTGATTGCAAAAGTCCCTTTTTTCTCAAAGTTATCTGAAAAAGAGAGAGCCATTCTAGCAGAAGACGACAGCCTTTTCGAAATTTTTGCCGATGGAGAATACATTGTGCGTCAGGGAGTCGAGGACGATTATTCCCTCTATATTCTGATGAGTGGCAATGTCGATGTAATCAACGAGTCCGACGATGCTGAAGAGTCTATATTGACCATGAAAGAGGGCGCAGTTTTTGGTGAAGCTTCCTTTCTTGCCAGCCACCCCAGAACTGCATCTGTGAGAGCCCAAGGTCAGGCCACCGTTTTCAAGATGAGCCCAAAAGCCTCAAAACGCCTGGATTGCCCAATGCAACTCAAAATCAATACCCGTTTATCCAAAATTCTGGTGGAACGCCTGGTGCATTCGGAAAACCGTACCTGATAGTAACAAATAATATTACCTAAAAAGTATATCTTATTGCACCCATGGACTTTCCTATGCTAACCCAGATTCGGTAGTTATCGCCACGCACCTGAGGCACGGCTAACTGCCGAATCTAGGTTTATTGCTTTTTAAATAATGTTCAATATATTTTCTGGGGGTCGCCCCAAAGCTACCTTACCTTTGGATACAACTATTGGACGCTCTATTAACTTGGGAAACTTAACCATAGCGGCAATTAGATCCTCTTTAGAAAGAGACTCATCTTGCAGTCCATTATCCTTATACTCTGCCTCTTTTTTACGCATTAGATCTCTTGGCTCCATACCTAATTTAGCTAAAATATCTGTTAATGTTTTTGCATCTGGTGGGGTTTTGAGATATTCAACAATATTAGGTTCAACACCTTTATCCTGCAATATTTGCAGCCCCTGACGGGATTTACTACAACGGGGATTATGATAAATTGTTACTGACATTTGCTGATTTCTCCATACCAATTAATATTAAATATTAGCCACTCTATTCATTACTCACTTTCTCTACGATCTTTACCAACCTTGTGGTAAGTTTAGAGATAAATTGATCTTTTATCTTTTCTCTGATTTCTGGCCCCAGTTTTCCCAACGTTTTTGGGTCAAGGCGCATAACAAGCACATCTGTTTTGCAACGAATACTTGTGGTTCGCGGCTCATTTGTCATATGTGCCATACCACCAAAAAACTCATCAGGCCCTAACTCCACAAAAACTGTTCCCCTTTTATGTACCTGGACCTCCCCAGTTATGGGAATAAAAAAGGCACTGTCTAACATCCCCTCTTGGAGAATTTCACTATTGGCAGGGTAGGTACGAAAACT
>JADFYX010000381.1 GCA_015232795.1 Magnetococcales bacterium | reverse complement strand
AAAAAGAAGATTATTTTTCCGAGTTAGAGATAGTTATTGAAGAGTTGGTTGCTTATGTCTCCTATCACTTCAAAAATGAAGAGCAGTTAATGCTTGAATCAGATTATCCCAATATAAAAGCCCACAAAAAACAACACAGCATAATGACAGCACATGTTTACGGCTATATGCTAAGGTTCAAATCCAATAGGGAGTCCCAACGCAATATTGCTATTGATATCAATGATTTTATTAAATTATGGTTGTTTGATCATATTGCCAGTGAAGATATGAATTTAGCCAAATATTTGAAATAACATTTAAGATCAATTCTCCTCGTAGTCCAGTTCGACATGAAATATCCGGTCAGGTTTTTGTTTTGTGCCTTGTTACATTATTGTCCAACTTTTTTATCTCTTCCTGTAAGTCATGCCAATCACTCCCCCTTTTCCACCAGGCCGATAATTACCCTTCCTTCATGGTGAATATTTAATATTTTATGACCGTTTATGCCACAATATGCGGGTAGGTCATTTACTATTGCTGGGTCGGTGGCTTGAATTTCTAGGGTTTGGCCTTTTTTTAGGTCGAGTAGGGCGGCATCGGTACGGTAGATGGGTATGGGGCATAGTAGTTTTTTTACGTCTAGTATTTTATCTGGGGTGGTTTTGTTTGAATTAGACATGCCACTCTTTTAACACTTCATGGGCTGGCATGGGTATAACTGTAAAGGTTTGGCTTGTCTGCCTACCTTCGACTACCATTGTTACCTCGGGGTGGTCTTTGCCTTTGCCGTAACGGGCAGCTATTCGGCAAGCTAGTTTTAGCTCTTCTTGATTTGGTTCTCCTTCAAGGAGAGTAAACGGGCCGGGTAGATTTTTTGCCCTTATGGTTAGGCGACCAGCTTTAAAACCCGACAAAAAATTGTTTTCTGACTCATCCCTGCCGATAATAATTTTATAGTTATCTTTTGGTCTAATATGTCGCCCGGCCTTTAGAAGAACAATATCCTCCATGCTATAATCTTTGCTCTGGCGGTGGTTCCATAAATCTTGCAACTTACGGGAGTAGCTTTCATCGGTGAGAAAACAGCACCCTCCTGCTGGTGTTGGATAGTCTGTAAGATTATATTCTTGGGCTAGGGCCATCTGTGGTTTACGGCTGCGACCTGTGAAATTTTTTAGTTTTTCCCTATCAACCCAACCATTTTTTTCCGGCTCGGTCTCTGGCATATATTGGGCCGATAGAGGTCGTAACAACCATCCTTTCACCCCTGCATCACGATCAATTACCGGGAAGGTGTCTTTACGTTGGCTCATGGGTCTTTGGCCCATTACCTCACCTGTAAAAATAAAGTCAAACCCCAGCTTTTCTTTAAGCTCCCAAGCTTTTTGTACCATAAAAATTTTACAGTCCAAGCAGGGGTTTAAGTTTTTACCGTAGCCATGTTTGGGATTGGTAACAATGCGGACATAATCTTCTGAAATATCCACCATATGCAGCTTTACACCCAAGCTTTGTGCCGCGTGCAGTGCATCATGACGGGCTGGATCTGCCCCTTTTTTGGGGTTACGGATTGCTCCGGTATGGCTTTGAATACAAAAGCCTGTATGAAAATTAACACAGGCGACCTCTATACCTTGTTCCTGCAAAACCCGTACTGCCAAGCTACTGTCCAATCCCCCTGATAAAAGCCCCAAAGCTCTTATTGGTTGAGATGCATCCCTGCATCCTTCTTCATTCATAACTTCATCCTCTAACATTTTTTTAAAATTTTTTATCTAAATCCAACGTGCAGCATCTAAGGCGTGATAGGTGAGGATAAGGTCTGCTCCTGCTCGTTTAAATCCGGTAAGGGTCTCTAGAACTACCCCTTTTTCATCAATCCAACCATGACTGGCAGCAGCTTTAACCATGGCATACTCACCGCTGACATTATATACCGCTAAAGGTAGATCAAAATTGTTTTTAAGATCGCGAATGATATCCATATAGGCCAAACCTGGCTTGACCATTAGCATGTCTGCCCCTTGTTCCAGATCTAAAGTTGCTTCTCGTATAGCTTCAAGACGGTTGGCAGGGTCCATTTGATAGGCTTTGCGGTCGCCAAATGCAGGGGTGTTTTCGGCAGCTTCACGAAACGGACCGTAATATGCGGAAGAATATTTTACCGCATAGGATAAAATTGGAATCTCTTCATATCCTGCCTCATCAAGTGCAGTGCGAATGACCTCTATCATGCCATCCATCATCCCTGATGGGGCCACCATATCCACCCCTGCTTGGGCTTGAGCCACGGCAGCCTCACCCAATAGCACCAGGGTGGCATCGTTATCAACACTATTATCTTTTATTGGCCCACAATGGCCATGGTCGGTATATTCACAAAAACAGGTATCGGCGATAACGTACAGATCAGGTAGAGCAGCTTTAATCTCGCGGATAGCCTTCTGGACAATTCCATCAGAATCTCGAGCATCGCTGCCAGTGGAGTCTTTACTAGTGGGAATACCGAATAGAATCACCCCTCCTAAACCAAGTTTTTCTGCCTCGCTGGCTACTTCAATAGCCTTGTCAATAGAGAGTTGGTCTACTCCTGGCATTGATATTACAGGCTTTTTTATATTTTGTCCGGGGACAATAAAAAGAGGAAGAATAAGATCTTCACATCTCAAGTGGTTCTCTCTTACCATCCTGCGAATTGCTGGATTTTTCCGTAGACGACGGGGTCTGTGTATAAGCCTGTATTTTAAAGACACTTTTATGGTTACTCACATTATAAAAATTAAAT
>JADFYX010000380.1 GCA_015232795.1 Magnetococcales bacterium | reverse complement strand
TTTAGAGCTTGCGTCTCCTGTTGGTTTGGCATTCTCCTGTTCTTCTAGACCTTCCATAAACGAGTTCATAAATTTACCCACCTGCTTACCAAGCTTTTGGGTACCGTTCTTCTTGTCATTAGAAGGGTCGGCTATGACATCGTTTGCTGTCACTACAACTGCCATTAAAAGTGAAATCATGATCAAAATGGCAATTGAAATATTTGACCAAGTTGAAAAGCGCAAAGCTCTAAACCAACCGGAGAGGTAAGTTCTAAAGGTTTAGTGCCAAAAAAAGGCATAAACAGTCGGCGTAATAGTTATGACCCATGGGGCGCCAAAACAGATAGACCTAACAAAGCCTACCTATATGATCCCTGGGGAGCCACTAGAGACAACCGTGGTTTAACTAGGTTTGCTGATCAAGATTGGGCTTTGCAGAAACGGTATTATGGAGTAGATGGAGATCCTTGGCGTAGCCAGAGAGGATATCGAGATTATCCTGATCCATATTATGATTGGGGTTACCAAAACCAGAACCGTTATTATCAGCGTGATTGGCCTGGATCATCATACGGATACCCATATGATAGAAACAGGTACGTTGGACCAGGTTGGAGAAGGTAGATAAATTTCCATCTGCTTATAAAAGGTAAAATTGTTAATGCGTAGAACGACCATCAAGCTGTTGTCCATAGCCACTCTTGTTATTGGCTTTGGACTCATAAATTCTCCACAGTCAGCAGAAGCTTGGGGGGGAGGACCAGGGGGCTGGAATAACGGCAACTACGGAAATAATGGCTGGAATAACGGTAACAATAACAACTGGAACAATGGTTGGGATAACGGCAACAACTGGAGCAGCCTTGCCGAAGGTATTGTTAAAGGTAATGGCCGGGTAAAAGTTGAAGTTTATGGTGATGTGGATATGGATGCCATAACAGATGGTAATTGGGACAATTTTATGGACAACGGTTGGGCGAATCAAAACAACAGTCGGTCTGGAAATTTTTTCAATAATAGAGCAAACAATGGTTGGGGTGGTCCCAATCGTTTTGGACCTAGCAATCGGGGTGGTCCCGGCGGTTGGGGACCCGGTGGTCGGGGAGGTCCTGGCCCTTGGGGTTGGTAATTTTATTTATTAATTAGTTTATTCATCTTTTTACAACGGAGTGAAACGATCATGAAAAAAACAATTCGTGCTTTAGCTATTGCTGCTCTTATCGGCGGTGCTGCTATGATTTCTGCTGGTGACGCATCTGCTTGGGGCGGTAACAACTGGAACCCATGGAACAACAACAACAACAATGGCAGCAACTGGAACAATGGGAACAATTGGGACAATGGTTGGAACAACTCCAACAACAACAACTGGAACAACAAAAACAACTTCCGCAACAACGGTCGTGGTAACGGCAGAGCTAAAGGTAACTTTGGTTTCAACATGAGTGGCGATGCAGAAGGTTCCGGTGATGGTAACAACGATTGGTCCAACGATTGGCGTAACAACAACGACTGGCGCAACAACAACAGCAACAACTGGCGCAACAACAACAACAGCGGTTGGAACAACAACAATGGCTACAACAACTATCCTTACGGCTACGGTCCTGGTCCTTACGGTCCACCACCAGTAGCTCCTGCTGCTCCAGCTCCAGCAGCGGCTGCTCCAGCAGCCCAATAAGTTCTTTTTTTAGAACTGAGCAGATTAAGGGCGGCGGGGTTATATCCGTCGCCCTTTTTTATTAGTAGAACACTTAGAGCCACGGAAATAAATAATTGCCCCATTTTTTTGTCTTTTGCCTCCTCTGCTGCGTTAAAAAAGATTTATATATAAAGAGTATGCGCATTTTTTTAATACTCAGGCAAAGCAAAATCTGGTGCAACAAAGGACAATTATTTATTTCCGTAGTCCCTATTTAGAACATTTGCTATTGCATAGCTTTGCTGTATCATGTTCAATGGATAAGAATTAACAAACTTCAACCCTACCGGAAACAAGATATGATCACTGTAGTCGGAAATTTGAAGGGTGGATGTGGTAAAAGCACCATCTCCTTTAATTTGGCAGTCTGGCTGGCCACGGCTGGTATTGATGTGGTTACATTTGATTTGGACCCACAGGCCACTCTCAGTGATGTAGCAGAGGTTCGCGCAGAAGAGGAAATTCTGCCAGAAATCAAAGTTTTCCGCCCTGAAAGCAATCCCACAAAAATGATGAAAAATCATGATGGGGAGATGATCATAGACGTAGGAGCTGCAAATTTATGGGCTATGCGTCAGGCCATAGCTATGGCAGACCGGGTTTTAGTGCCTATTCCCCCAAGTCAAGCAGATGTATGGTCAACTGCTCGCTTCAAAGATATTGTTGAAGAGACAGTCGCTACAAAGGAGAAACAACCTGAAATAGTCATGTTTGTAAACCGTGCAGATACCCATCCAGGAGTTAGAGAATCTGCCGAAACTCTTGAAGCATTACATACCCTAAAAGGTGTTAGAGTATTAGACACCCGTATCCATCAAAGAACCGCTTACCGTCGTTCATTCAGTGAGGGTCGAGCAGTTTTTGAACAATCTAAAACCAGTAAAGCTTCAATCGAATTTTTAGAATTAGCCAAACAGCTCTACCCTGATGTAAACTTTTAAATAGCACAATTGAAAAATGTATTTGCCAAAATTGTGCTAATAAGTAAAAATTGATATAAATTTAAGTTAACTTGGTCTGCGACATACCAGACAAAATTGATTTAGTATTCCACAAAAAAGTTTCTTCTCTAAACTATTTGTGCTGTG
>JADFYX010000037.1 GCA_015232795.1 Magnetococcales bacterium | reverse complement strand
GATATTGAATACTGAGGATCTGTTGCATTTGATCCAGCAAGACCTCATGCTACAGGTGCATTAAACATTGCAGAACAAGATGGTAGACAAGTATTCGATCCGAATATTGCGAATTTAAAAATTGCTATCCCACTTGATACACCATTCTTAACTACTCAATCACAAGCTGAACTAAGTGGAACTGTTGATGCAGTTACTTCATAACCCAACGCTGCCAGAAGAGATACCGCAACACTGCCCACACCGCCATTTGCTCCCGTAACCAAAACCGGACCAGCAGCTTTATCTATTCCGTGTGCCTCCAGTGCCATAACCGATAACATGGCAGTAAAACCTGCGGTACCAATTGCCATGGCCCGTGTGGGGCTTAAATTTTTTGGTAGTGGGGTTAACCATTTGGCTTTTAAACGGGCCTTCTGGGAAAAGCCTCCCCAGTGGCGTTCTCCTACACCCCAGCCAGTTAGCAGAACTTGATCTCCTGCCTTATATTGCTCTACTTGTGAAGATTCAACCACTCCTACCAGATCAATACCGGGTACAAAGGGAAATTTACGAATAATTTTCCCGGTTCCGGTTATGGCAAGGCCATCTTTATAATTTAAGGATGAGTAACTTATGGCGACAACAACCTCACCATCTGGGAGATCGTTGATTTGAAGTTGTTTAAATGAATTGACAGTTTTACCATCTTCTTCATTGAGCACTAGAGCTTTAAATGTATCTGACATGGTTTTGGTTGGCTCAAAAAAAATTATTAAAAGATCCTGACAGCTACTATGGGAAGGATATTTGTATGGGCTAATAAATTCAACTAATTCTTCACCTTTTTGGGAAACAATGTTATAGTGCAGTGCAACATCACCTGATGAAGCTTTGTTGATCTTCTTACCTTGGCAGGGTTTGTTGGGTGATTTCAATAACTTTTTTATTTTTGTGGTTTTAATAGGGTGCTATGTCTGAGATAAAAAAAACTACGGTGGCTGAATGGCGACAGTTAGCACAAGCAGCTATGAAGAATAAAGATCTATCTGCTATCTACTGGAATTCTCCAGATGGTATAGAGATAAAAACACTTTATACTGCCCAAGACTCTGCAACACTTCCCCACAAAGATACTTTTCCCGGAATAAGTCCATATATCAGGGGTCCATATCCCACCATGTATGCAGGTCGTCCTTGGACTATCCGGCAATATGCAGGTTTTTCAACTGCCGAAGAATCTAACGCTTTTTATCGCCAAGCCTTGGCAGCAGGTGGGCAGGGGGTATCAGTTGCCTTCGATCTGGCTACTCACAGAGGTTATGATTCTGACCATCCACGGGTAGCTGGTGATGTTGGCAAGGCTGGTGTGGCAATTGATAGTGTTGAAGATATGAAAATTTTATTTAACGCTATACCATTAGATAAAGTTTCTGTCTCCATGACCATGAACGGAGCTGTACTGCCGATTTTAGCAGGTTATGTGGTAGCAGCAGAGGAGCAGGGGGTATCCCAAGAGCAACTAAGGGGTACTATACAGAATGATATATTAAAGGAGTTTATGGTTCGCAACACTTATATCTACCCGCCGTCTCCCTCAATGCGCATAGTTGGTGATATCATAAAATATGCCTCACAAAATATGCCCAAGTTTAACACAGTTTCCATATCCGGTTATCATCTGCAAGAGGCCGGGGCCGATAGTGCGTTGGAGTTGGCTTATACCCTGGCTGATGGTCGGGAATATGTCCGTACTGCCATAAACAATGGTATGGCAGTAGATGATTTTGCCGGGCGGTTATCATTCTTTTTTGGTATCGGCATGAATTTTTTCATGGAGATCGCCAAGCTCCGTGCTGCTCGCCTTCTTTGGGCCGAAGTGATGGATGAGTTTAACCCCAAACAGGCTAAATCAAAAATACTCCGCACCCACTGCCAAACTTCCGGTTGGAGCCTTACTTCACAAGATCCTTATAACAACGTAGTACGCACTACTATAGAAGCCATGGCAGCAGTGTTTGGTGGTACTCAATCTCTCCATACCAACGCCCTTGATGAAGCAATTGCCCTGCCGTCAAAATTTTCTTCGCGTATTGCCAGAAACACCCAGTTGATAATCCAGGAAGAGGCCCATATTACCCATGTGGCTGACCCTTGGGGTGGTTCTCATATGATGGAAACCTTGACCCATGAACTGGCTGATAAGGCGCGTACTATCATGGCTGAGGTGGAGAAGTCTGGTGGTATGGTAAAAGCCATAGAAGCTGGCCTGCCCCAACGGCGTATTGAAGAGGCATCTGCTACCAAACAGGCCCGTATTGACCGGGGTTTGGAGACAATTGTCGGGGTTAATAAATACATTGTCGATGAAGAGGCGCAAATGGATGTCTTGAAGGTAGACAACCATGCTGTGCGCGAGTCCCAGATACAACGTTTAGCGGAGATAAAAGCCAACAGAAATGAAGATCAAGTTAATGCTGCTCTTAATACCTTGCAACAGGCAGCCCAAGAAGATAGTGGTAATTTGCTCGATCTTTCGATTAAGGCGATAAAAGCTAGAGCCACAGTTGGTGAAGTTACAACAGCAATGGAGAATGTCTATGGTCGTCACCGTAGCTCAAGTTCAATAGTGCAAGGGGTATATGGCAAGGTGTGGGATGACGATGCCAACTGGGTTGGGTTGCAAGAAAAGGTCGCCCAGTTTGCCAAATCACATGGACGCAAGCCCCGTATTTTAGTGGTAAAAATGGGCCAGGACGGTCATGACCGAGGAGCAAAAGTGGTTGCAACCGCTTTTGCCGATGCCGGTTTTGATGTTGATCTGGCACCACTGTTCCAAACCCCTGAGGAAGTTGCTCTCCAGGCTATAGAAAATGATGTCCATGTGGTGGGGGTCTCCACCCTGGCAGGAGCCCACAACACCTTGTTGCCACAGTTGCTAGCTGAGTTGCAAAAACAGGGAGCAGGGGATGTTCAAGTTATCTGTGGTGGTGTAATTCCACAGCAGGATCACCAAGAGCTGTTTGACGCAGGAGTAAAGGATATTTTTGGCCCGGGAACCTCAATAGTTGATGCTGCCAGCAGGATTTTAGATGGTATTGACCATAGATAATTAGTACTAATCAATGAATCGTTTAAATTTGCAGGCATACATTGCCGGGGTTCAGAGTTGTGATAGGCGTACGGTAGCCAAAGCCATCACTTTGGTAGAGTCCACAAACGACCAAGACCGGGCTTTGGCACAGGAACTTTTGGGGAGTTTGGGGGCGATAACCCGGCACAAAAACTCCTATCGTATAGGGGTAAGTGGTCCTCCTGGGGTGGGAAAAAGCACCTTTATTGAGAGTTTAAGCCTGCACTTGTTATCTTTGCAAAAGAGGGTGGCAATATTGGCGGTAGATCCCACTTCTAAACGTTCTGGCGGAAGTATATTGGGTGATAAAACCCGTATGGGTCGGCTGGTGGGCAACCCGGATATTTTTATCCGTCCCAGCCCTACTGGAGAGACTCTTGGTGGGGTAACGAGAAAGACCCGGGAAACCATTTTAATTTTAGAAGCTGCCGGGTTTGATACAATTTTAGTGGAGACTGTTGGTGTTGGACAGAGTGAGACTGCGGTTGCTGGCATGGTAGATTTTTTCACCCTGCTGCATCTACCAGGAGCAGGGGATGATCTTCAAGGTATAAAGCGCGGTATCATGGAGGTTGCCGATGTTATTGTTGTTAACAAAGCCGATGGCCAGTTTTTAGAAACAGCAAAACAGGCAAAACGGGGATTGACGGCTGCACTATCACTACTTGGTGCTGCCGATTCCGGCTGGGAGAGTGAAATTTTATTGGTTAGTTCCCTCAACAATAACGGTATAGCTGAATGTTGGGACTGTATGTGGAAATTTTATCGTATGATGAGCGAAAACGGTAATTTGCAAGCAAAACGTCGAGAGCAAAATGTAAGCTGGATGTGGGCTTTGGTTACAGACGATCTCCAGGACCGTTTTAAAAACCACCCAGCAGTACAAGAACATTTAGAAGATTTAAAAATGGCGGTGAACAACGAAACTGTAACCCCAGTAAAAGCAGCAGCCATACTTATGCAGGCATTTACAAAAAACTTAGGAGGTGGAAACAAATAAATCCGCTGAGATATTTGTTTCCAGTTTCTAAACCCAGAATAATCGGGAAAGACTATGCAAGAAATTATTAAAAAATTTGAAGCACTACGCGCCGAAGCAGCATTGGGCGGTGGGCCGAAGCGGATTAAATCCCAGCATGAACGGGGTAAATTGACCGCTCGTGAGGCTATTGAAGTTCTCTTGGACGAAGGCTCTTTTGAGGAGCTGGATACCTTCATTCGCCACCGTTGCAATGAGTTCGGCATGGATGAGCAGCATATTTCTGGTGATGGGGTGGTATCAGGTTATGGGACCATAAACGGCAGACAGGTGTTTGTATTTGCTCAAGATTTTACGGTGTTTGGTGGTTCTCTCTCCGAGGCCAACGCCACCAAAATATGTAAGATCATGGATATGGCTATGAAGGTTGGCGCACCGGTAATTGGTTTGAATGATTCCGGTGGTGCTCGTATCCAAGAGGGTGTTGCTTCATTGGGTGGATATGCCGATATTTTTCAACGCAACGTAATGGCCTCTGGGGTTATTCCACAGCTATCTGCCATACTTGGACCTTGCGCTGGAGGTGCAGTTTATTCTCCCGCCTTGACCGACTTTATTCTGATGGTAGAGGATAACTCCTACATGTTTGTTACTGGCCCCGAGGTGGTAAAAACCGTTACCCACGAGCAAGTAACAGTTGAATCACTAGGCGGTGCCAAGACCCACTTTACCAAATCCGGTGTTGCCCATTTTGCCTTTCCCAACGGTATGGTGCTCTTAAGGCAACTACGCAGACTCTTCTCTTTTCTGCCTTCCAACAACCGGGAAGAGGCTCCAGTGGTCAATACTGGTGATCCTGTAGATCGTGAGGAAAAATCTTTGGATTATCTTATACCTGATGATCCCAACCAACCTTATGATATGAAAGAGTTGATCAAAAAGGTGTTGGATAACTACGACTTTATGGAGACCCAAGGGGGCTTTGCGCGCAACATTATTACCGGTTTTGGTCGTCTAAATGGAGCTACGGTCGGGGTCGTAGCCAATCAGCCATTGGTGTTGGCTGGCTGTTTGGATATCAACTCATCGGTTAAAGCAGCGCGTTTTGTCCAGTTTTGTGACTGTTTTAATATTCCTATCTTAACATTGGTGGATGTGCCGGGATTTCTTCCCGGCAAACAGCAAGAGCTTGGGGGTATCATAAAACATGGAGCAAAGCTTCTCTATGCATATGCCGAATGTACCGTACCCAAAATCACCATAATCACTCGCAAGGCCTACGGTGGAGCATATGATGTTATGGCTTCTAAACATCTACGTGGTGATTTAAATTTTGCTTGGCCCAACGCGGAGATTGCCGTTATGGGAGCCAAAGGAGCTTCAGAGATAATTTTTCGTAATGAGATACGCAGTGCTCAAGATCCAGTGGCTAAACTCAAGGAGAAGACCGACGAATATTCCGCACGTTTTGCCAACCCTTTTGTGGCTGCGCAACGGGGATTTATCGATGATGTCATACGTCCAAGTCAGACCCGCTGGCGGTTAATTAGAGGATTTGGCATGTTGGCGGATAAAAGTATAGAGAACCCTTGGAAAAAACACGGAAATATGCCTCTTTAACGTGATTGGAGATATCATGAAGAAAATTCTTATCGCCAATAGAGGCGAAATTGTCTGCCGTGTTATTCGTACGGCCAAAAAGATGGGAATCAAGACTGTTGCGGTCTATTCTGAGGTGGACAAAGAGACTCTTTTTGTACGGCAAGCTGATGAAGCGGTGTGTGTCGGTCCTGCCCCAAGTGCAGAATCCTATCTGGTTGTGGATAACATTTTAAAGGCTATTGATGAGACCGGAGCAGATGCGGTCCATCCTGGTTATGGTTTTTTATCGGAAAATGCCGATTTTTGTAAAGCCCTCCAAGAGCGTGGAGTTATTTTTATCGGTCCTGGATTAAATGCTATTAGGTCCATGGGAGATAAGATAGAGTCAAAAAGAATTGCCCAGGCAGCAGGGGTTAACACCATTCCCGGTCATGATGGAGTGATAAAAAGTGTAACCCAGGCGGTAAAGATAGCCAATCAGGTCGGTTATCCGGTTATGATTAAAGCTTCTGCTGGTGGTGGCGGTAAAGGAATGCGAATTGCCCACAACGATGATGAGACTGCCGAAGGTTGGGAGGCTGCCTCCAATGAAGGCCGATCATACTTTAACGATGACCGGGTTTTTATTGAAAAATTTATCGAAAATCCTCGTCATATCGAGATCCAGATACTTGCTGATAATCATGGCAATATTCTTTATCTCAACGAGCGGGAGTGTTCCATACAACGCCGTAACCAGAAGGTAATTGAGGAGGCTCCTTCCCCCTTTGTTACTCCCAAAATGCGCAAAGCCATGGGTGAACAGGCGGTAAAACTGGCTCGTGAAGTGGGTTATGTGTCGGCAGGCACTGTGGAATTTGTCGTTGGTTCAGATAGAAGCTTTTACTTTTTGGAGATGAACACCCGTTTGCAAGTTGAGCATCCCATAACTGAAAAAATCACTGGCATTGATCTGGTGGAACAGATGATACTCATAGCACGTGGTGAAAAGCTGACTATGAAACAAGAAGATGTTCCTCTGCGTGGATGGGCCATCGAATGCCGGGTTTATGCGGAGAATCCCTACCGCAACTTTATGCCATCAACAGGCCGTTTGATATACTACCGCGCACCAGTAGAGGACAACCGGGTACGGGTGGATTCTGGGGTTTTTGAAGGTGGCGAGGTCTCTATGTATTATGACCCTATGATATCCAAGCTAATTAGCTGGGGTAGGGACCGTGATGAGGCCATAATTCATATGGAATACGCTTTGGATGAGTATCTTATCCAGGGACCGGAACATAATTTGGATCTGCTAAATACCATCATTCGTCATCCGCGTTTTCAAAGAGGTGATCTTACCACCAACTTTATAGCAGATGAGTTTCCCAAGGGTTTTTTCGGGGCTAAAGCCACTGAAAAAAGCACCCAGGCTTTCGCCATTGCTGCTGCCATAATTGAGCAGGAAGATACCGGGTTGTTTGACAAAATACCAAGCAAACAAAATCTTGTGGTCACCATAGACAAGCAGGAGATAGAGCTAACCGTAGAACATAAAGAAGATGATCTTCGTCTTATAACTTTTGTTGATGAAGAGCCGTTACATATACCGTTTATTTTCCATCCCGGAGCTCGTATGGTGAAAATATTTATGCCGGACTATTCCGGTACCACCTTTCGTATTCGTCGCAGGCCGGAGGGTTATCTTCTTTCTCAGGGTGGGCGAAGTGTTGTCGCTATTACTCGGACTCCTCGTCACCATGAGCTGGCAAGACATATGCTACGTAAGTTGCCACCAGATATGAGCAGAATGTTAATCTCACCAATGCCGGGTATGGTTTTAAGGGTTATGGTTGGTGTGGGCCAAGTGGTAAATGCTGGTCAGCCGTTGTGTGTCTTGGAAGCCATGAAGATGGAAAATCTTCTACGTGCCGAGCATGACGGTAAGGTAAAGCTTATTAACGTCGCCCCCGGTAAGGCTGTTGAGACCGATGAAGTTTTAATGGAGTTTGAATAAGATGATTGGACGTTTAAACCATGTAGCTATTGCAGTGCCAGATCTAGCCCAAGCAACTGCCCGTTATCGGGATATGCTTGGGGCCAATGTTACCCAACCCCAAGATTTGCCAGAACATGGGGTAACCGTTGTCTTTATACGTCTGCCAAATACCAATGTAGAGCTGCTTCATCCCTTGGGGGACAAAAGCCCTATAGCTCCATTTTTAGCTAAAAACCCCACTGGGGGTCTGCACCATGTATGTTATGAGGTGGAAGATATTAACGCAGCGGTGGAGTTTCTTTTAGCTACTGGCACTATGCGAGTGTTAAACCCTAAACCCAAAATTGGTGCCCATGGAAAGCCTGTGGTGTTTTTGCATCCAAAAGATAATGATGGTGTGCTCACCGAACTGGAACAAGCCTAAGGGCTTGTTCCAGTTGGGATGAACAGTGTTCAACCTTTTTTTATTGTAGCTATAATTGCCTCAAGAACTGAAGCATCATCAATTGTTGGCAGATCACCAGGATCTTCTCCTTCTGCCATAGCCCGTATTGCCCGACGCAGTACCTTGCCAGAACGGGTCTTAGGCAATCCTGATACCATGTAAATATTTTTAGGTCTGGCAATGGCACCGATCTCTCTGGAAACCAGAGCTTTTAAATCACTCTCGCTTGCTGCTTCGGTTTCAGATGATGAGACAACAAAAGCCACCACCTCCTGGCCCTTGAGTTCATCTTTAACACCAACTGCTGCTACCTCTACCACTGAGCTGTGCTTACAGAGCACCTCTTCAATCTCACGGGTGCCAAGGCGGTGTCCGGCTACGTTTATAACATCATCATCACGGCCCATGATAAAGTAATAACCATCTTCATCCCGTAAGGCATAGTCGAATGTGGCGTACAGCTCTTTGCCGAAGCGAGAAAAATAGGTCTCCACAAAGCGTTTGTCATCTCCCCAAATAGTGGTCATACATCCTGGGGGTAGGGGGGCTTTGATCATCAGGGAGCCTTTTTCATTGGCTTTTACTGGCTGGGCGGTACGCTCATCCACAAGCTGTACATCAAACCCATAAGCGGGCATGGTTGGAGAGCCAAATTTATTCTCCATAAGCCCCAAGCCAGCAAAGTTGCTCAAAATCGGCCAGCCTGTTTCAGTCTGCCAATAGTTATCCACAACGTTACCAGGAATAGCTGCGGATATCCAACGGTGGGTCTCACTATCCAGAGGCTCCCCTGCCAAGAAAAGTGTACGTAGGGATGAGAGATTATATTTGCTTATTAAATCTGAGCCGGTTTTTTTCAATACACGAATAGCAGTGGGTGCGGTAAACATGACACTGACTTTATATTTTTCAATTATAGACCACCAGATACCAGGATCAGGACGTATGGGCAGTCCTTCATAAAGAATGGTTGTAGCACCTGTTAACAGTGGGGCATAGACAATATATGAGTGGCCCACAACCCAACCAATATCAGAGCCAGTAAACATGGTCTCTCCTGGCTTTAGATCATATATATGCTTCATGGAGGCCCGCATGGCAACAGCATGACCACCACTGTCACGCTGCACACCTTTGGGAGTTCCTGTGGTACCGGATGTATAGAGAATATAGGATGGGTGGCTTGATTCTACCATGACTGGAGCAACCATTTGCCCAGCACACTTTGCCATTTCAGTATCCCAGTCATATTTATCCTCACCTAGAGCATCTCCCACCAATCCACGGTTGACCAGTAACACTTTTGGGGGATCAATTGTGATCTGCTCGTAAGAGGCATCAAGTAGAGGTTGATAGGCTATTATTTTGCCACCACGCATGCCAGCATCAGCCGTTACCACTACTTTGGGGGTTGCATCGTCAATACGTGATGCCAGAGCATGAGCAGCAAAGCCACCAAAAACCACAGAGTGGATAGCACCAATACGCACACAAGCTAGCATTGCAACCACTGCTTGGGGAATCATAGGCATATAGATGAGTATACGGTCACCTTTTTGCACGCCGAGGTTTTGATAAACAGCAGCAGCTTCATTCACCTGTTTGTGAAGATCTTCATAGGTGATAGAAACCTCTTTATCCTCTTCTGTTGAGACCCAAATAATTGCATTTTGACCGCCACGATCAGCAAGGTGACGATCTACAGCATTATTACAGAGGTTTAAGGTGCCCCCGACAAACCATTTGGCAAATGGTGGGTTGTTGTACTCTAAAACAGAATCAAAAGAGGTCTCCCAATCAATTAGCTGGGCTTGTTCGCGCCAAAAAGCGTCCGGGCTTTCCATAGAGTGATTATAAAATTCTTTATACTTCTGAATGTTACTCATTTATAAAAAAATTCTCCTCATTATCTGGTAGGAAATAGTATTTGAGAAACATCTGTATTGTTAGCATCTTGAGATGGCTCTAGTGGCGATCAACCATCTAATTTAACTGTAGCCGTCACTCTAGCAGAAGTATCAAATAATAGCTGAACAAATATCAACCAAATTAGAATTAATGCTAGATTCTCTACTTTTCAACTATTTTATTGGCGTATGTGGCAACCATTTGCTCTCTGTTTTGCAACGGGCTGCTTGATTAGGATAATAATAAGGTAGTTATAGGTATAGGTTGCATTTATTAATTAGCTTGTCATAGGAAGTTAATATAACCCTAACCAGCGGACGGATGAGAGTCACAATGTAGCAGGTTGTGTTCCAAACAGTCTGTTTCTGGAAATGATGTAAGATGTTGTACATCTAGTCGCACACCGATTTTTTCACCAATTTTATGGTCATGGTGGCTCTGTACCAAGCAGAGAAGTTTTCCTCCTTGGGGTATCTTTAATGTATATAAAAATTCAGCTCCTCTAAAAGAGCGATCTTCAATTTCAAAGGTTAGAGGGCTATCATCATCGTGTATTATATCATCAGGACGTAAGAGAACCTTTACTATGCAGCCTGCTGCGTAACTATCCGGTGCTGGCCCTATATTCGCGTCAAAGGGTAGGGAGATCTTTCGGTTTTCTAAAACTAGCCCTGAAACCATCACCCCTAGGCCGATAAATTCAGATACCATGATATCAACAGGGCGGTGGTATAGCTCATATGCAACGTCCCATTGGTGGAGCCTCCCTTCACCGATAACCCCTATCTCATCCGCCATGGCAAAAGCTTCAATTTGGTCATGGGTAACTAAAATTGCTGTTATTCCATCTTTTTTTAAAACAGTCCTTACATCTCTTGCCAACTGTTCCCGGAGTTCAGCATCCATGCTGGAGAAAGGCTCATCCAGTAAAAGAATTTCAGGTTTTGGTGCCATGGCACGAGCCAAAGCTACCCGTTGTTGTTGGCCCCCGGATAGCTCGTGGGGGTACTGTTTGCTGAACTCTTCTAGTCCCATTAACTCTAGCAGTTGCTTTACCCGGTTTGTGACTTGGGGTTTATCCTTACCTCGCATACCAAAGGCTATGTTTTGACTTACGCTTAAGTGGGGAAAAAGGGCAAAATCCTGAAAAACCATGCCAATGTGCCGTCGTTCTGGTGGTACTGTTTCACCTACAGTTGAGACTTTCTTGCCATTTAAAATAATTTCACCCAAAGCCAGAGGCTCAAATCCGGCAATTGCTCGTAGTAAGGATGTCTTGCCACAACCACTTGGGCCAAGCAGGCAACCGATTTTACCAGTTTCTAAAGTGAAGCTGACCTCTTTGACTACCGGAGGACCTTCGTAAGCTACTGATACATTTTTAACTTCCAATTGAGCTGGCACAATTATTACTCCTAATTTATGTATATCCGGTAAATATACAGCCCATCTATTTGGTTTTTCTGGAACGGGTAATGGAATAACTTAATAATATAACGGGAACTATTCCTGCTGCTACTATAGCTAATGAGGCTGGTGCAGCATCGGCTAGTCTTTCATCTGCTGCTAGTTCATATGCACGTACCGCCAATGTATTAAAATTAAATGGACGTAAAATAAGGGTTGCTGGTAACTCTTTTAGTACATCGACAAACACTAAAAGCAGAGCCGTTAACAGGCTGCCTCTGAGCATGGGTAGGTGGACAAATCGCAACACCTCCTTTGGTGAATATCCCAGACATCTGGCTGCTTCGTCCATTGATGGTTTTATCCGGCCCAGGCCTGCCTCTACAGTTTGCAGAGATACAGCTAAAAACCGTACCAAATATGCAAATAACAGGGCAAACAGACTGCCGCTTAGTATTAATCCTGTTGAATAATCAAATTGGGAGCGCATCCAGCTATCAAGGGTATTGTCCAGCCAAGCAAAGGGTATGATAACCCCGACCGCAACTACTGTTCCTGGAACCGCATAACCCATACCAGATAAACGTACTGATAACCGGACTATGGGGTTTGTATGCAGTCGCTGTCCATATCCTAGAAAAAGTGCTAACAACAGTGCACAAAATGCAGCTAGAGATCCCAGCATCAAGCTGTTTAAAATAAGATCAAAAAAGGTACTATCTATGGACTCTTCAGATATGGTTAACGTCCAGAGACCAAGTTGTGTTGCGGGCAGCAAAAAGCCAAATAAAACCGTTGCTCCACAATAGACAAAAGCAGCGGTGCTTTTCCAACCCTTAAGGGGAATGCGGTTGATTGCCTGATGCCGTTGGCTGGTATTGTGATAACGGGATTTTCTACGGCTATGTTTTTCAAACAGAATTATTATAAAGACAAACATTAACAGTAAAGCAGATAGTTGCGCTGCTGCTGGTGCATTGTCCAGGCCATACCAAGTTCTGAAAATTCCTGTAGTAAATGTGCTAACACCAAAATATTGCACTGTGCCATAGTCTGCCAAAGTTTCCATTAGAGCCAAGGATAACCCTGCCACTATTGATGGGCGTGCCAAGGGTAGGGCAACTTTAAAAAATGTACGCCAAGGACCGTTGCCAAGGGTACGGCTTACATCCAACACACACAGAGATTGGTTAAGAAAAGCTGCTCTGGTTAACAGATAAACATAAGGGTATAAAACCAATGAGAGCATGAGGGCTGCTCCCCATAATGAACGAATTTCAGGAAACCAATAATCCCCATATCCCCAGCCGTTCAGATCACGTAGTGCAGTCTGTACCGGGCCACTAAAATCCAGCATTCCTGTATAGGTGTAAGCTATAATATAAGCGGGTATGGCAAGGGGGAGAAGGAGCATCCATTCAAACATCCCTCTGCCAGGAAATGAACACATAGAGGCAAGCCAAGCGGTTCCAACCCCTAAAAACAGACTTCCCACAGCCACACCAACCATAAGGGTTAAAGAGTTTATGACATAATCCTTAAGGACAGTATCAATGAGATGTG
>JADFYX010000379.1 GCA_015232795.1 Magnetococcales bacterium | reverse complement strand
TTTTGTATAGAATAAGGAATATTATCAGTTGAGGGTAAGCTTTTTTTTTTATAAAAATCAAAAAAAGCTTAAAGACCTGAAGATGAATATCCGATACCATACATATGAGAATCCATTAATGGTGTCATTGTCCAGGTGCCGATTAGTTAGATTTTGGTAGAGTGGGGACAACATGTTTAGTGCAATTCCAGCGATAACAACCTTATCGGTAAACAGCCCGGCAGCTCAGGTTGCTACCCTGCAACAGGTATCTCAGGAGTTGCGTACCAATGGGGCTGAACAGCTTGAGGCCAGAAGTGTTGCTGCCTTGAAGGCGGCAGCAGATGGCCAGAAAGTTCATCGTCGCAATGAAGATGAAGAGCGACAAAAGCGACAGACACAAGAGAAAACAAGCTTTCAAATGCAAAAGAAACCTTTAACACCGACTCAAGTGAGCATGTCCAGGGCTGAACCACAGCCGTCATCGCTCTCCATTGATATAATGGCTTGATTTTTTTTCATACCGAATATCAATACGCCATAGAGAGTTGCTGCGGAGAGTTACCATTATTGACTATTTAAATAAAATGCGTGGTAACGGCAGCAGCTCCCCACCTCGTACTACCCCCTGTGATATTCTATGGTCCTGGCTTGGCTCTTTTCTCGGTATTGCTCTGGTTGCAATTCTCAACTATCACCTGTTGGCTGAGTCCGATGCAGTATTGTTGATCGGCTCTTTCGGGGCTTCTGCAGTGTTGATTTTTGGTGCGGTTTCCGCCCCTCTGGCACAACCGAGGAACCTCATAGGTGGTCATTTTGTCTCGGCCATCGTTGGAGTCACCATGTTTCAGATGTTTGGCAACACTCTTTGGTTGGCTGCTGCATTGGCGGTCTCATTAGCCATTGCTCTAATGCATATTACCCGTACACTGCATCCGCCAGGTGGAGCTACAGCATTGATTGCGGTAATTGGCTCTGGTAAAATCCACGCGCTTGGCTACACCTATGCTATAATACCGGTCACTACAGGAGCTTTATTGATGTTGCTGGTTGCCCTGATAGTCAACAATATCCCAAATAAGCGTCAATACCCCAAATATTGGTGGTAGAGTAGGGGATTGCTAAGCAGCTCAATAAACCTAAACTCGGCAGTTGGAAGTAACAAGGATCAAGGGTCTCATGGTGAGACAATCTGAAAAAAAACCAAAAAGGCATATACTGTGCCTTGACTGTCGACACTTTAAAATTACCTGGCAGCCAAAACATCCTCGTGGGTGTAGTGCCATGGGGTTTAAAAGTAAACAGTGGCCATGTTTTGAGGTTCTTGCCACCTCCGGAGAACCATGCATGAAGTTTTCCCCAAAAACCAAGAGTCAGGAAGGAAGGGGTAATTCATTACAGGAAAGTGAGCGATTTTCATTCAAGGTGTGATGATTTCCCCATCGTTTCTAGCCCGGATATTTCATGAAGGGTTGCCTGGAAAACACACCGTTCCAGTTGGGGCCGGGAGAGTTGGTTTTGTAATGTTTTATTCTTGAAATGTAGATATCGTAGATCATCCGTTCCGGGTCACGCTGTTTTAGGTTTTGAAATAGTATCTCTGCTTCATGGCATTTTTGTTGGTGGTAAAGATCCAAAGCGTTATGGTAACTCTCAAGCTGGGCGTTACTGTCATTGGTGAGTTTATCGGAGAAATCCACCGGCTCATAGATGGATATTGGCACAGTCCTGCCTCTGACATGAATACGATCAAGTTGGCGAAATTTCATGCTTGGCACCGCCACCCTGGTCTCCTCACCGACGATTACCGTTACCCCGTACTGATTGGTGAACCCCTCAAAACGGTATGCCAGGTTCACTGAATTACCCATTACAGTATAGGAGTTGCGAAACTCCGACCCCATATTTCCAACATTCATCAGGCCGGTATTGATACCGATACCGATTTTCAATGGGGGCCAACCACGGATTTGAAACTCAGCCCGTAAGGTTTCAATTTTTTTTGCTATTTCCAAAGCCGCCTGCAAGGAGTGTTTTGCATGGTCGCTATCTACAATGGGGGCACCCCAAAAAGCCATTATAGAATCCCCTAAATATTTATCTATCGTTCCATGCTGCTTATGAATAATGCTGGTAATTGGAGTTAAGAATGCATTGATCAACTTTGGAAGCTCGGTGCTTTGAAATCCTTCAGAGATAGTTGAAAAACCACGTATATATGTAAACATTACAGTCATATTTCGACGGTCACCCACTCCAGTGTAGTGGATCCCGCTCTTGCTCATCTCATCAATAACTTTTTTTGGAAGATGGTGGCTGAAGATTTCGCTCAAGCGTTGTTTATGCCGTGACTCAACGAAGTAGCTGTATGAGATGTGCCAGGTAAGTAGCAGTAAAGTCAAAAATATTTGGGTAGCCAGCGGTATTACCAGATCCAGGTTTTGCCAGGCAAACCTGTTGATCAGGATCATGGAAATTATCACTACTACAACGAGTAAAACCGCACCGTAAGTTGATGTTCTAGGAAGGACAATTGCCATGCTGATAGTCACCAGCAATAGAATGATAATACAGATAATTTTTCCCTGCCTGTCAGGGTCATGCTTGACAACACCATCTAAAATACCGCTAATTATATTTGCATGAATCTCCACTTCAGGAAAAACATGCTGAACCGGAGTTGGTCGCCAATCCATTAAACCGGTGGCCGTGGTTCCGATCAAAACAATGGCATTTTGCAACGCAACTGGATCTGCAGACCTGTTGAGAACATCTACGGCTGAAACGTACGGAA